>NZ_JAKFZQ010000007.1:0-215442 GCF_021654245.1 Pseudoalteromonas sp. MMG022
TGAACAAAATCCATACTAAAGCCTCAAAAATTGTAGACTTTCTATACTTCCCACTCCTTCTACAAACAAAAATGCCGCTTCATTGCAGCGGCATTTCATTTCTAGAGATAACTTTACACTTTATATTTAGCCACCGCATCTCTTAAGACTTTAGCTTGTTCAGACACTTCTTCACTGCTTTGCGCATTTGCATTGGCATGTTGAGATGCCACTTGTGCGATATCCCTGATACGAACCACGTTTTGATTCACTTCACTTGCAACCTGATTCTGCTCATCAATTGCCGTGGCTATATGTGTACTCATATCCATGATGGTTTGTACATCTTCTGTGATCATACTAAGCAACTCACCCGCCTTCTCTGCTTGCGCAACACTTTCAGCACCCTGATCACGGCATTGCTGCATAATATTGACCACTTCTCTGGTTCTTTGTTGAAGTGTAGAAATAATACTTTCAATCTCTTGTGTTGAATCTTGTGTGCGCTGTGCAAGTGAGCGAACTTCATCAGCTACAACTGCAAAGCCTCGACCTTGCTCACCGGCACGAGCCGCTTCGATCGCAGCATTCAAGGCCAGTAGATTAGTTTGTTCCGCTATACCTCGAATTACATCGAGAACAGAACCAATTGTTTCACCATCTTTTTCTAACTGTGAAACTACCCCAGATGCACCACTTAATGATTCTGACAGTGCAATGATATGCTTAATTGTAGCATCCACCTCATTGCGCCCCTGCTGAGCATTACCATTGGTTGACTCCGCTTTTTGAGAAGCTGCTTCAGTGTTGTGTGAGATATCCTGAATTGTCGCTTGCATTTGGGTAGCCGCAGTTGCAACCATATCCGCCTCATGAAGCTGCTCGTTCATACCTGCACTCGTCTGAGCCGTTGACTCTGTTAAATGAGAAGTCGCATCATTAATGGTACTTAGAGCACTATTTACTTCGGAAATTAAAATCTTAAAGTCATTGATTAAGCTGTTAAAGTCTCTAGTCATAATGGTGATTTCATCATTCCCACTTTGCTCTATCGTCAGCCCCAAGTTGTT
The DNA here is from genome assembly GCF_021654245.1 of Pseudoalteromonas sp. MMG022. Classification (NCBI taxonomy): domain Bacteria; kingdom Pseudomonadati; phylum Pseudomonadota; class Gammaproteobacteria; order Alteromonadales; family Pseudoalteromonadaceae; genus Pseudoalteromonas; species Pseudoalteromonas sp. MMG022. The sequence goes on from NZ_JAKFZQ010000007.1 coordinate 1,050, forward strand.
CTCTCTGCGTATTCTTTCTATTGTGAGATAGACCCGCTCAACAGGCTTGATGATTGAGTTACTGGTAGATAAAACAAGTACCATAACGAACAGCGCGGCTATACCAAAGATAATAAAAGCAACATACTGAACATTGCTAGAGCTTTCCTCGATAGCTGACTTGGTCAGTGCAACCACATCAACCACTAACCTATCGCTCGCCTCCACGCTTTTCTTCATTTTGCCCAGCGCACCATCATCAAGATGTAATCCAAGTTTAACCTGCGCATCTACTAATGCCTTAAACTTAGTTTGGTACTCCGATAATAGACGAAGTAAGTCTGCTTCATAATTAGCAGGGAAGCCCGCCGTCTTTATTTGTTTTGAAAAAGTATCAACTAATCCAGAGAACTTAGATAAATACTTTAAATCAAGACGTAGCATGAAATCTTTTTCAGCGCGGCGAAGTTGTAACATAGTGGCAAGCAGTTCGTAGTTCTCTCGCTCTTTTAGCAGCGTTTCAACCTCATGGACTGCACTTCTTAATTCACCATACAAAGCATCTTTTGGGTGCATACCAATTGCTTTTTGCAACTCGATAACTTTTTGAAAATCAACATTGTACTGTTCAGACAAGCGCCTAAATTCACTAAGCTTAGCACTATCGATACCAAAGTCGTCAAAGATTTTCTCCAGCTGAACTATCGTGCCTTTCAAGCTACTATATTCTTGGTCGAACAGCTCCAACGCGGCTTCTTCTTTATAAAACAAGAAGTTCTTTTCATGCTTGCGCATCGTGAGCTCATGTATATTTAGCTCCTTCGAATACTGAATACCATTATTAAGCTGAAGCATTGTTCTCGCTTCGTAAATAATGACGACTAACATCACAATTAATGCAACACCGACAACCAATGCATTAAGTTGCAATCGACGTTTAATAGTTAGATTTTCTAACAAAGCCATACCTTTACCTAGTTATTGCCAATCTAGGGCAAAGTATAGCCGAGATGTTTCTTCACTGCTTCTGTTAAAGTTGCACTAAGTGAAATTTACCGAAAAAAGGGATAATTACATCGTCATTACGCAGCATTCGAGGAGGCATGGCCAACATTTAACCACAACTGATGATGTAATGAATCAACATCATGCCACTGACGATTTATCAACCAGTTGACCAAAGGTGCGGGGTCAGACGGAAAATGCACAACTTCAGCCATAGGTAATTCTAAAAATTCTTCTAGCGCATTAGAACTGAGGTAATGCATTACTTTGGCCCGGCCCATATTCTCCAATGTTAACGCATTGGTGAGTTGTTCAAATTGACCACTTAAGGGTTTGAGCAGAAGTTTCTTGCCAAACTTCATTGCTTCACTAGATAGCTCAAAGCCCGCATTAGCAACGATTCCGCTGGTATTGGCTAAGTCTTTTAAAAACCCACTTCGACTGGGTGCACGCAGGTGCACGTTTGATAATGACTGGTTCTGGGCATCAGGGTGATAACAATAGAATTCCTTGTCGGGAAAGTCTCTAAGCAACTCCATGATTTTTGATAGCTCTTCAAATGGCAAATACACAAGTACCTTATTCGCAATCGACTGACATTGGTTATCTGGCGCTTCATATGGAATAAACGGTGGTATGATATTTTTTGCAAAAGGCTGCCAATGGACACCTAAGTGAATATCCGCAGGTGCAAACTGCTTCATTAAATGGCGCGTAAAAAAGCCGCCGCCCGCTAATGGTACCTCAGGGAATAAAAATGATGCTTGATGACTCATAGCGATAACGGGTACTTTCGCCAGTTTCGCAGCCCAGGCTGTGATAGGCTCAAAATCATTAAACACTAAGTCATATTTGGATAAGTTTAACTTCCTGACATCCTTGATGAATTTACCTAACTTCAATCTTTTGAGCGTCTCAAACTTATCTACTTGCCCATTTTGTGATGCAAAGCTCAAACCATCTCGGCTTTGATAATTACCAAACACATCCATATCGAAATATTTATCTCGTGCTCTCCCCGAGAAAAAATAATCTACCTCAACACCAAGCTGAGCAAAGCTCGCAGCCATGATGCGCGCCCGAGTTGTATGACCATTTCCAGTCCCTTGCACTCCATACAATATTTTCATAGCGTTCCTACTATACCAATCGCCAAACTTGCGCATCCAACTCCCATCAATGCACCAACTATCACATCTAACGGGTAATGCACGCCTACAACAACACGAGATAACGACACACCAATAGCCCAGATCACAAGCGGAATTGATAATATAGGTAAATGCTCTGATAGACACGTCGCATACAACCAAGCTCCTGCGCTGTGCCCAGATGGCAAACTAAATTTATCGCTGGGTGTTAACAGTGCTTTTTGGGCAAAACAATCACATGGACGCACTCTGGCAATACGATTTTTTACGTAAAAGTAAATTGGCCGTTCCATTGCAAAAGCCAGTACAGTCGTCAAAGCAAATAGCTGCCCTAGTTGCTCTAAAAACACCGCACATAATAGCGCTAGCAAAACATACAATCCGCCGTTACCACTTTTTGATAAACCGAGTGCAATCAACCGCCACCAATGCTTTGGACTAGGCGTAAAAACCTTGAAATATAACACTGTGTCGAGCTGAGCCAGCTTACTTTTCATAACATTTCACTCACATGCTGTGTATAAATTCAGCATAGAAGAGCTAAATAACAAAACCGTGACAATTTTAAGACACTAATATGTAAGTTACTGTTTACCATTGCTAAGGCGTCATATGCGAGTATACTGGGCCTGACTTAATGTTATTTTCTGAGGATAATAGTTATGGATTACAGCACTTCCGACTTATGTGATCACTTTGCCGATGTGGTTGATGTGCTCGAGCCGATGTTCATTAACTTTGGGGGCCAGCCTGCTTTTTGTGGCCGCATTAAAACCGTTAAGTGTTTTGAAAATAACGAGCTTATCCAAAGTATGTTGGAGCAAGATGGTACAGACTGTATTTTGTTGATTGATGGTGGTGGCTCAACACGACGCGCGCTCATTGATATAGATCTTGCTGAACTAGCAGTAGAAAATAATTGGCAAGGCATCGTTGTATATGGCGCTGTACGTCATGTAGATGAACTAGAAGAATGCGATATCGGCATTCAGGCCATTGCATCGATACCTGTTGCCGCCGACAGCGAAGGCTCAGGTGAACAAGGTATTCCTGTCAACTTTGCTGGTGTATCATTCTTTGAAGATGATTATCTATATGCAGATAGTACTGGCATCATTATCTCCGCTGAAGAGTTGTTATTAGAACCGGAAGAACAAGAATAATCCTATATGGCAAAATGGTTACATGTCTACAGTGAGGCTGATGTCACAAGCCTCACAAGCACTCGTGCAAATGAACAACGTTTTTGGCAAGCACTGACTTTTTTGGATTCAAGTTCACAATTAGAGTCAGCACTTAAAGATGCAGCTGCATTTGGTATCAAGTACGTTTTACTAGGAATCAATGAAGACTTTGGCCCTAAAGCAAACTGCGGAAAAGGTGGTGCAACACTTGGATGGCAGGCTTTCTTACAACGCTTTTTGAACCTCCCATGCAATGACTTTCTGACACCGAACAATGTGCTTTTGTTAGGGGAAATTGATTGTGACGACCTCCAGCAACTGAGCGATCAATTGGACAATGCAAATCCAGAACAATTAACCGCATTAAGAAATTTGTGTGAACAGTTAGACGAGCGCGTGTCGCAAGTTTTAGCGATGGTTTTCGCCGCAGGACTTGAGCCTATCATTATTGGTGGTGGCCACAATAACTGCTATGGCATATTAAAAGCTCTATCACAAACATCAGGTATGCCTTGCAACGCGATTAACTTTGACCCTCACGCTGATTTTCGAGCACTTGAGGGAAGACACAGTGGTAATGGCTTCCATTATGCTTATGACCAATCCTTTTTAGGGGATTATCATGTTGTGGGCCTACACGAACAAAAAAATAATCAAGCGATTGTAACAGCGCTTAAACAAGCTAGATTCAGCTTTACCAGTTACCAAGAGATTCAAGTCAGTAGAGAATACTCACTTACTAAAGCATGCGAAATTGGCCTACAACGTTTTGCGAATAAAGCGCCACTGGGCATTGAAGTTGACGTCGACAGTATTAGCTATATGCCAGTTAGTGCTTTTACCAACTGTGGATTTAGCGTAAGCGATGCGGAGCATTTCGTTTATCTGGGAGCCAAACAGGAGAGCTCACGCTACTTACATTTATGCGAAGCGGCACCTGCAAACCATCCACAAGGCTTACCTCAAGGTATGCTTGAATCTGGCCAGGTTTTAAGTGCCCTTGTATGTAGTTACCTAAGAGGTAAAGTCGATTAATCATTGCGTTGCAGATGCCACTTGTGCAACCAACTCATCATGTTTTTAGTGTTCATAGGTGAGGCTAAGTGATGCCCTTGTATGGCATCGCAATTCAACTTTTGAGCGAGCACTAACTGCTGCTCGCTTTCAACACCTTTACAAATCACTTTTATGCCTCGCAATCGCTGCATCGCTATCAGATCAGATAGCACTTTTTCGATCCCTTGTGGCTTTGGGGGCTGCGTCAAAATAGGTGATAATTTGAGATAATCCACATGCAAATTCGCTAGCGTGCTTAAAGTTATAGGGTGTTCACCAAATCTATCAATACCCACATCGACACCTAGTTGACGCAATTCTTCGATACGGCTTTGGCTTTTATTATCCAAGTGTTCATGCAAATACGATGGATATTCAAGGTGAATTTCACCAGCTTGAAGGTAGTGCTCTAATAATACGTGCTCCATAAAATCTAAAAAGCCATCTTTAAACATTTCAGGCCCGAATATGTTAACTGACAAAGGCACCTGAATATCTTCCATCTTCAATGCCATTGCAATTTCAGCCGCACGCTCTATAACAAAGTGCGCGACGGGAGTGGCCAATCCTGCCAAACGGATATCATCAATAAACTGCTCTGCGCTTAAAAGACCCAATTTCGGGTGCGGCCATCGAAGCAATAATTCTAAATAAGCAATATCTCCGCTTGGATGAGTAAATGCAGGTTGAAAATAGATCTCAAACGCTTCATTTATTACGATATCGGCAAGCTCTCGTAATCTCATTTGCTGGTCTACTTGGGAAATTTGCATATTTTGCTGATAGGCACAAATGGCGTGCCCAGGCATTTTATCTAGTGCTAAATACGCACACGAAATAAGACTATCAAATTGGCCTAGCTCTTCATCACAATGCACATAGCTAGCTCTTGCCGAGATCTCTAGCGTACAATTTCCAACGTAAAAGGGCTGTAGAGTAGATTGTAATATATCGTCGATGAGCTGTTCATGAAGATGCTCATAACGAACAAGACGACAAACAAAGGCAAAGTGAAGCCCACCTAAATGGGCTAACCTAGAGACCGAGTTTCCATGTGGAATAGGAAAGATATCGTTGCTGTGTAATTGCTGTTTAATACGATTTGCAGATTCGGATAACAAAGTATCACCGAATTCTCGTCCTAGTTGCCGATTTATCTGCTCTACCCCTTCCAGAAAGATTACCACTAACATTGCCGCGCCAGGGTCCAGTTTTCTTTGATTTTCGTACGCTTGACGTAGACTGGCTCTGTCAGGTAAACCAAGATCATTGCCTAGTTTTCCCTGTTCATGCTCATCTTCATGAGAGAGCTCAATGTTGTAATCATCGTTTATCGCATACATGAGCCCAAAATATATAGGGAGTAAAGCAGTTGCACTAAGCATTATGGGCCATTGGGAGAGCAAATAACCTGAGAGTAAGACCGCATATATGCATGTACATATTGCAATAAGCCGCGCAGGCCAAGGCGATGAAAAAGATAAAGAGTAAATAAAATATACGGCAAATACGATAGCCAGCAAATACATTGCCAACGGAACATTCAATGAAAGGAGCAACAAGGTGATGGCGCAAAGGGCTGCATGCAACCCTTTTATTAGCGTTTCTCTTGCTGCAATTGTAAGCATAATACCAGCGCAGCAAACAGCTCCTAACAACATAGCCTCAAGTATCGAAATCATACCGACGCTCACATTGCTAAAAGTTGGTGCCAACCAAGTCGAAATGAGTATTAGCACTCGCTTACCATAATAAAAATCTATGAGTAGTTTATAAGTTTACCCGAGATCCATAGATTTGACAGATCGCTAACACCAAATTGATAACTAAGCTGAGCTGGATGCTCAACTTGCCATGCAGCAATATCGGCGCGCATACCAACTTTAAGCACACCGCGATCACTCAAGCCAAGTGCTTTGGCAGCGTTAACTGTGACACCTTGCAACGTCTCAAGCGGCGTCATTTTAAACAAAGTACAAGCCATATTGAGCATCAGCCTAAGTGAGCATAAAGGTGCAGTGCCTGGATTAAAATCGCTGGCGATAGCCATTGGAACTTGATGCTTTCTCAACAAATCTATTGGAGGTTGCTGTGTTTCACGTAGGAAATAAAAAGCTCCCGGTAATACAACAGCTGTCGTACCTGCTTTTGCCATTGCGATAACACCTTGCTCATCTAAGTACTCTATATGATCCGCTGATAGCCCGCCAAACTCTGCTACCAACTCACTACCATGCTGATTTGACAACTGCTCTGCATGGCACTTTATCTTTAACCCTAATTGCTTTGCTTTAGTAAACACCCGTTTAGTTTGCTCGTAGCTAAAGCCTACGTTTTCACAAAACACGTCAACGGCAACTGCGAGCTGCTGCTTTGCAACCTGTGGCAACATTTCTTCACACACTAGTGTGATGTAGTCATCCGCCCGTTCCTTGTACTCTGGCGGTAGAGCATGCGCGCCTAAAAATGTACTCTGTACATCTACGGGATGATTTTCATTGAGCAACTGATTGACTGTTAGCAGTTTGATTTCATTCTCACAATCAAGTCCATATCCAGACTTACTTTCTACTGTAGTCACGCCCTCACGTAACAAACTATTCAGTCGCTCTTTGCCCAGTACAAACAGCGTTTCTACGTCAGCCTCTCGGGTCGCTCGTACCGTACTGGCAATGCCCCCACCTTGTTGTGCAATTTGTTGGTATGACACACCATTTAAACGCTGCTCGAACTCCGTAGCACGGTTACCTGAAAACAGAATATGAGTATGGCAATCAATGAGGCCAGGCGTTACCAGTTGCCCCTTTGCATCATGAAGTGGCGTCGCCAAAGCGTCAAACTCAGGCATATCTTGCATCTGACCAAGCCAAATTATGCTTCCTCCTTTAATCATCACAGCCCCTTGTTCTATTAAGCCATAAGGTGCTGGAATATCTGCATCCATCGTTGCCAACGTGGCGTTGGTGATCACTAAATCTACATCAAGCATACATAGCCTCTTAAAAAATCAAGTTGCTAGGAGTGTAGCAAGCTTACTTGTATATACAATATAAGTGTGCCATCTTTATTTTATAATAATTAAACATGAGTACTAAGGCATTGGATGCGCAACCTAAATTTGCCCAAATAAAGCAGTACATTATTGATAATATCCGTGCGGGAACTTGGCATGAAAATCAGAGGGTTTCCTCTGAAAATGAGCTTGCCGAACAATTTAACGTAAGCCGGATGACGGCAAGACGGGCACTTAGTGAGTTAACCGACACAGGGATTCTAACTCGCTCTCAAGGTCTTGGAACCTTTGTTGCGAGTTTTAAATCGCAGTCTTCGCTCCTTGAAATAAAAAATATTGCAGACGAAGTACGACTTCGCAATGGTCACTATTCATGTACTGTTTTATCACTAGAGTCGATGGCTGCAGTCGCCCCAATTGCGATTGCATTAGGTGTAGAAGTCGACAGTCAGGTATATCGTAGCGTCTTGATACATAACGAGAATGACACACCCTTGCAGGTTGAAGAGCGTTTTGTAAACCCAACTCTAGCAGGAGACTACTTGCAACAAGATTTCGCTGACTTTACACCACACGAATATTTATCTCATGTTGCCCCTTTAACCGAAGCTCGACATACCGTAGAGGCCATTATGCCCAGTAATGAAGTTTGCCAGTGGCTAGGTTTATTTAATGAGGAGCCTTGTTTACAAGTGATCCGTCGAACTTGGAGCGCTGAAGGCATTGTGAGTTTTGCTAGGCTCATTTCACCTGGCAGCAAATATCGCTTAGGTGGCCACTTAACCTTTAAGAAAAAGCAGCCTTAGTATCACAGGAACAAAGCGAACCAAAACCTATCGGATTATTAGCTTATATGGGGTGCTGGTAGTTAAAGCCCAACTGGCAAATTGCCGTGCCATCGATGATCCGCTCAACTTTCTCATCACTAGCAAAAGTTGGCGCAGGAGTACCTAACTGTTCACACTTTTGCTGATAGTACGCCTCACGGCTCGGGTGAGATGGGTAACAAACATTGTAGATATCCTTCGCCTCATGCCAGTTATTAAGCACTGTAAATACAGCATTGAGCACATCTTGCTGTTGAACCATATTTACGCTTCCCTGTGAAGAACTTCGCAACTGTTTTGCTGACACAAAGCGTCCTGGTTCTCTTCCTTGGCCTACTAATCCTGCAAGCCTGAGTACCTTTCCACCGTAACTCAAAACTTGCTGCTCCGCACTAACTAGCACATGCTGTCTTGATGATGCTAGACTTGTCTCACTTTGCTCACTATAACAGCCGCTATCATTGCTATAAACGCCCGTGCTTGAGCATAATAAAAAACCTTGGCAATCAAGTTTTTTACTCAACAACAACGACTGTTCTAGAGTAGCTAAATAATTACTTTTCTCACTGCGAGCCCTCGGTGGAATTGCACATACCCACCATGCATCACGAAGCGTCACATTATGTTGCAATAATGCTCCGTCTAGGTGAAGTATTCGTTCAAATTCATCTTCCTGCCGAGGTTGCGTTCGTGTCCCTTCAACCTGCCATCCTTTAGCCATTGCTTGTACGCATAATGGCCTCCCTAACCAGCCAGCTCCAAGTACTACAAGTTTGTTCATTGTGATGATTTAACCTTATTAATTCTTTGTGGTAGGCAGCGCAACTTCAGCACTTAAACCGCCTTCGGCCCTGTTTCTTAAGCGAACTTTACCACCATGAGTGGTGACGATACGCTTGATGATTGCCAAGCCAAGGCCGCTGCCCTCACTGCCTCTTGCTTGGTCGCCTTGTTTGAACGGCTCAAACACATTTTCAAGCTCCGATTCAGGAATGCCGGGGCCCCTGTCCTTAACTTTTATAGTCACCTCCCTCTGGCGAGCATTGTAATGTGTACTTACATCTACCGCAGATTCGGAATAACGAATAGCATTTTCTATCATGTTAGTAACCACGCGCTTGAGTGCTACAGTATTCATAACAACTGGTGGGATATTCTCAGCTTGGGCAAACCGAATCGTGCGTTTGTGCTTCTTTTCCGCCTGAACAACATCGTCAACCACTGCATTAATGTCTTCAGCGGCCATTTGTCCACTATGATGATGGCGAAGATATTCAATAAACTGGTCAATGATCGCATTCATATCCTCTATATCATCGATAATTCCTTCTTTTAGATAATCTTCTTCATCAGCCATCATTTCGGTGGCCAAGCGAATGCGAGTCAGCGGTGTACGTAAGTCATGGGAGACACCCGCCATAAGGAGCCGACGATCATTTTCTAATTGCGCTATCCCCTTTGACATTTGGTTAAATGCTCTCGTTACTTCTCGGACCTCTGTGGAGCCATCTTCGACTAAACGGGTGGAGAAGTCCCCAACACCCACACGGCCCGCTGCCGTTTGTAATGCCTTGAGAGGCCTATTTAAATGACGAGCGAACCACCAACCACCTAACACACTTAAAAAACCAATACTGGAGAGGTAAAACACCAAGAACTCCAACTTTGTTTCACTCAAACCCGTCAGCGGTACCCTAACCCAATAACCTGGAGCTTGTGGGGCTTCCACCCAATAAACAATTGGATCGCCTTGACTAATTCTCACCCTAGCGGAGCCATTCAATTGCTCAGACATACTCTTGGAAAGCAAACTATACTCTTTCGCTCTATCCAAACCATTAATATAGGCTTGGCGCTGAGTCATCACCTCTATCCCAGTGATTTCGAAGAACTTATTGGATAGTTCATCGTTAGTTTCAACCCCATCCTCCCAATCGATAAACACCGTTTTAACCTGCTTTGCAAGCATCAAATTAACTTGTTCAAAAGTGGGTTTAAACACATAAAGCGTGACGGTAATGTAGGACACTATCTGGTTTAAAAGTAATAGGCCCCCTACAAAGAACACCGTTTGGCCGAAGGCACTTCTAGGAAATAGACTCATAGCCAATAACTATTTTTGACCATCAGGCACAAATACGTACCCTAAGCCCCATACGGTTTGTATGTAACGTGGGTTTGCAGCATCTTCTTCAATCATACGGCGAAGCCTCGACACTTGAACATCGATACTACGTTCAAGCGCGCTATAGTCTCGACCACGGGCCAAATTCATTAATTTGTCTCGGCTAAGAGGTTCTCTAGGATGACTCACCAGCGCTTTTAACACAGCAAATTCACCGCTAGTCAAAGACAGCACTTCATCTGCCTTATGCATCTCACGTGTCGCCAAATTTAGTTTAAAGATGCCAAATGCCACTTCGTTTTCTTCTGCTGAAGGCGCACCTGGTACTTCTTTAGCGCGGCGACGCAATATAGCTTTAATACGCGCAAGTAGTTCTCTTGGGTTGAATGGCTTTGGAATATAGTCATCTGCACCTAGTTCTAACCCGATGATGCGATCTACTTCGTCTCCTTTAGCGGTCAACATAACGATGGGAATGTCATTTTCTTTTTGCCTTAATCGGCGACAAATAGACAACCCATCCTCTCCAGGTAGCATGAGATCAAGGACCATTAAATGAAAATTTTCACGCTCCAATAGCCTATCCATTTGCTCACTATTTGCAGCAGTACGCACGATAAAGCCTTGTTCCACTAGGTAACGCTCTAAAAGGCTGCGTAAACGCATATCGTCATCAACAACCAACACTTTGGTAGTTTCATTTCCCATACTATGTTCTTCTTGTTATTAAACACATTGGCTTAATATAATTGAAAAATGTCTAACTAGACACCATACCATATAAGAACTTTTGTTACCGAACGTTACAAATTGAATAATGAGTGTCATTAGCTAATAGCTTGAGTACAATCCGAACTGTATTTTACGTTCACAAACCTGATAAATAGCAAAATATGAAAACCAACCTGATCACCCCTGAAGGCTATCGACAACTTCAACAAGAGCACGATCACCTATGGCATGAAAAACGGCCTGAAATAACGAAGATTGTTTCTTGGGCAGCCAGCTTAGGCGATCGCTCAGAAAATGCCGACTATACGTTTAACAAACGTTTGCTCAGACAAATAGACCGCCGTGTGCGCTACTTACGTAAACGACTACCTGACTTGCAAATTGTTGAGTATTCTCCACAGCAGGCCGGCAAAGTCTATTTTGGCGCTTGGGTTGAAATAGAGAATGAACAAGGTGACATCAAACGCTTCAGAATTGTCGGTCCTGACGAGATATACGAGCGCAAAGACTATATCTCCATCGATGCTCCGATGGCGCGTGCCTTACTCGGAAAGCAGGTAGATGATGAATTTAGTGTTCGAACTCCTGAGGGAGAAAAAACCTGGTTTGTAAACAGTATTGAATATTGTATCTAAGCTTCTTATTCAATGTGGCTATGGTATGATTTGACTTATTCACGCTGCGCCTGTTGGCCACGCGTATGTAACTGAACTTTATAAGGATTTTGCATGAGCAACATCTCGGCTCGTTTAGCACAAGAACTAAACGCCAAAGAGCAACAGGTTATCGCGGCAACCGCGTTACTTGACGAAGGAGCAACTGTCCCCTTTATTGCACGTTATCGTAAAGAGGTCACAGGTGGCCTTGACGATACCCAATTACGTTTACTTGAACAGCGCTTAAGCTATTTACGCGAGCTGGAAGAACGTCGCAGTTTTATACTCAATACGATTGCTGAACAGGGTAAGTTAACGGACGCACTAACAGCGGATATCAATGAAGCTCAGAGTAAAACAGAGCTGGAAGATCTCTACCTTCCCTACAAGCCCAAGCGCAGAACTAAAGGTCAAATCGCGATTGAAGCAGGCCTAGAGCCACTTGCCGATGCATTGTTTAGCGATCACACGCTCGACCCAGAGCGTGAAGCTCAACAGTTTATAAATAAAGAGCTTGGCATAGATGATGCCAAAGCAGCACTTGATGGTGCAAAATTTATCCTAATGGAGCGATTTGCCGAAGATGCTAAACTGCTCGCTAAGTTTCGTCGTCACATAAAACAAAATGGACAACTTGAAGCTAAAGTCATCTCGGGTAAAGAAGAAGCTGGTAGCAAATACCGCGACTATTTTGAGCACAGCGAAAAGTTACTTAAAGTTCCGTCTCACAGAGCACTTGCCATGCTTAGGGCTCGTAATGAAGGCATACTTCAATTGGCGATCAATCCAGAGCCAGAGGTTGAAGACTCGCAACAGTTTTGTGCACAAATGATAGCTGATCATTATCAACTCAATGTAAGCAACGCTAACGCAAGTAAATGGCTTATGAGCGTTGTTCAATGGGCATGGAAAGTTAAGCTTGCTCTACACTTAGAAAATGAGTTTCTGGGTGCTTTACGGGAGAGTGCTGAAACAGATGCTATTGATGTTTTCGCAAAAAATCTAAAAGATTTACTTATGGCAGCGCCCGCTGGACCTCGTGTCACGATGGGTATTGATCCTGGCCTGCGTACGGGATGTAAGGTCGCTGTTGTGGATGCAACAGGAAAACTGTTAGCCACCAATACCATCTATCCCCATGCTCCACAAAACCATTGGGACAAGTCGTTACGTACTTTAGAGCAGGTATGTCGTCAGCACAAAGTCGAACTCATCGCTATTGGTAATGGTACAGCTTCAAGAGAAACGGATAAGCTTGCCTCTGAACTACTGAAAAGCGCTTCTGAGTTGAAACTTAACAAGATCATGGTGAGTGAAGCTGGTGCATCGGTATATTCCGCGTCAGAATTCGCCGCCAATGAATTCCCAGATTTAGATGTATCACTGCGTGGTGCAGTCTCGATCGCACGTCGCTTGCAAGACCCGCTTGCAGAACTGGTAAAAATCGAGCCCAAATCAATTGGTGTTGGTCAATACCAGCACGACGTTTCACAAAGCCAATTGGGGCAGAGCCTTACTTCTGTTGTTGAAGACTGTGTAAACTCGGTGGGTGTGGATGTTAATACCGCATCAGTCCCTTTACTTACGCGAGTATCGGGATTAAATAAAACACTTGCGACTAACATCATAAAATATCGTGATGAACATGGTTCTTTCACCAATCGCAGTCAACTCAAGAAAGTTGAGCGTCTTGGGCCAAAAGCATTTGAACAAGCTGCTGGCTTTTTGCGGATAATAAATGGTAAAGATCCACTAGACAGTTCAGCTGTCCACCCTGAGGCTTACCCTGTCGTGAAGCAGATTTGTGAAACGAAACAGATTCCGGTCACAACCTTGATAGGTAATACAGAGTTGCTTAACTCTCTTGTTGCAAACGATTTTACTAGCGACAAGTTCGGCTTACCAACGGTAACTGACATTATCAAAGAGCTTGATAAACCAGGACGAGATCCGCGCCCTGAATTCAAAACAGCAACCTTTAAAGCAGGCGTTGAGACCATCAACGACTTGAAAGTTGGTATGGTTTTAGAAGGCGTTGTCTCAAACGTTGCCAATTTCGGTGCTTTTGTTGATGTGGGCGTACATCAAGATGGCCTCGTTCATATCTCTGCTATCACCAATAAGTTTATCTCTGATCCAAGAGAAGTCGTTAAAGCTGGCGATATTGTAAAAGTAAAAGTGATCGAAGTGGATGCCTCTAGAAAACGGATCAGCTTTACTATGCGCTTGGATGATGACGTCCACAACACGCCAAAGAGTGTGCAGCAAAATACACCACAGAAAAAAGCACCACACACCAAGCCTGCCAACAAACCAAAGCCCAAGCGAGATGCAGGCAATGCAGCAATGGGTAATGCGTTTGCAGAGGCCTTTGCTAAGTTGAAAAAGTAAAAGAAAAAAGCCGTATCGCTAGATACGGCTTTTTGGTTTAGAAGCTATACCCGAAGTGACAGCGAAGCTGGTGTATCGGGTGATGCTATATGTTGATAAAAGTCGTTAATTCTAAGCGCCCTTGCTTGTATCTGTGGGTCTCGTTCAATCGGTAGCGCAACGGCATATGGATCCGCATCATCTTTGAGCGTTGCACTCTCGCGTTGAACTAAACGCTCCTCTTCATCTTCGTCTTTCAGACGTCGAGTTTGATAAGTACCTATGCTACTGGCTTGCTTCTTCTCACCATCGTCACCACTGATTTGCTGTTTCGCAAGTTCAGCCTGAGCTGAAGAGATCTTTTGCGTTGCGTCTGCTGCGATAGCTCTATCTGCACCCGATGGTTCCGCAGGGGCTAAGGCTGCAGCCCTTACCGTTTGCATCTTATCGATAGTTTGCGCCGGATCCCCTGGGATCTCAGCGACGTCGATCATGACCTCTCCACCAACGGCGTAATTGTTACCATCAGGGCCGCGTTGATACTCATAGCTTGGCGAACCTGCATACTGACCGCCCACCCGAGCATGTGCTTGCTCATGCAAGCGAACTTCTTGGTCTCTTGCTTTGAGCTCTTTAATTTCTTGCTGCTGTGCCTTTTCTTCGCTATCAGAGCGAGAATCCTGTTTCTGTTTCTCTTCCTCGTCACCCTGTTGCTGCTGACCTTGCTGCTGTCCTTGCTGCTCTTTCTCTTCTATGGTTTTGTTTTTGGCCAGTTGCCCATTATTTGTATATAAAGAGGAGTCGTCAGGCGAGCTTGCCCGAGTTTTATCTCCCTCATTCGCAGGCTTATTCTCTGTAAAACTAGCTGAAGTGGGAGGAGCTTTTGGGATTATTTCACGCAGCTGATTATCACGCTTAGCCGTTTCGGTATAAACGTTTGCTGTGTTGAGGTTCATCGCCGGTGGAGGCGTTACTATGTTCATAACATATACAGGACTACTAAACTTTAATATCTATCAAAGTACCTAATACTTCATCTGCTGTTCGAATTGTCTGTGTATTTGCCTTCGCGTTAAACTCTTCAACTTTCAAGTTTACTAATGCTTCATCAAGCTTGGCAGGCTGAGATACTGGTGCTGTAGTCGCTTCATCACTACTGGCAGCTTGTAACTGACGCTGCTGCGCCTGTTGCTCATCCGTCTGCGTTTGAACTGTCGCACGGTTAATCTCAGCCGTGGCTCGTTCAACCCCTTGACTTGCTCGGTTGAAACCTTCCAGTCCCGTGTTTAACACATCACCTATAGGCATAAGTTACTCTCGATTCAAATACACATGGTTAATTATTGCGCAAAAATAAGTAAAAATAAAGTATGATTAAATAAAACTTTCCCCACCCTAAAGCGCTATTTTTAAAGTATTGATTTTAGGTAAGATATAAACTCTGCTCGGTGTGAAATAAAAGGTGCATGAGATGCCTTTGGCGCAATTTCATACTTAAAACTAGGGTTCAATTGCGCCATTTTGCTACATACTTTCTTGGGAACTAAGGCGTCCAAACGACCAAAAAAACCAAAAACGGGCTGTTGCAACTGGCTAAATGTCTGCCGTAAATCTTGAGTTTTGAGCATATCTAATCCAGCACTTAAAGCTTCTTCATGGGGTTGTGGATGTTTTTTTAGTAATGTTCTAAGCTGCTTGATATCCTCTTTGGCATGTTCACTTCCCATTGCTTGAATTGCCAAAAACCTCTCTATCGTTTTGTTACTGTCTTGACTAAGCTGCTGCTTAAAATCATCCAACACATACTCTTTTATACCAGCCCAATTCGTGCTTTCTACAAAATAAGGGGTAGAAGCTAACATAACTAGCTTTGATACTTTTTCTGGATAATGCTTTGCCAAATATAGTGCAACCAACCCCCCTAGTGACCAAGCAACGATCACACTGTTCGGCGCAATCTTTTTAGCCAAAGTACCAGCGACCGATGCCAAAGTATATTCTCCCTGCGGAAGGTCTGCGCCACCAAACCCTGGTAGATTTAAACAGTGAATGTCTCCGCTGTAATGAGTGCTAAGCTCTTCTATACACACCTGCCACACGGCTTTATTCATTCCCCAACCATGTAAAAATACCAAGCTGTTTTGCATTTCTATACTTCCTAAACCAAACTTCGAGATATGATAACGTCTTAGCAAGATAAAGTAACGGAGGGACTCGGTATGATTATGGAGTGGTTATTTCCTTCCCAATGCGTTTGCTGCCAAACTTTTACATCTCGCCGAACGAAAATATGTGAATTTTGCCTTGATGACTTCCCATTTTTTGCACTCGAGCAAAGTAATTTATTATTGCGCCCTGACATCGCTCGACTTATGAACCTACCCCATTGCGATGGGCTAATAGCCTGTGGTTGGTATCAAGGCGCATTAAAAGTTTGGCTCAGTGAATATAAGTTTCATCGCAGAACACACCACAAAGCGATTTTGCAGCAATTAATTACCCACCAAATGCAGCGATTCTGTCAAACAAGTTACTTTTCACCCGATCTGTGCTTGATAATGCCACTCACCTATCGACGCTATTTTTGGCGAGGATACAATCAAGTTGGCCAAACTTGGAGGCCAGCATTAGAAAACATAGCTCCGATAAATAGCTGTTTAATGCGTGTAAAACAAACCAAGCCACAGAGCGAATTGAATCGAAGACAACGCCGTAACAATATCAAAGGCGCATTTTGTGTTACACAAAGTCTACACGGGAAGAATGTAATAGTCGTTGATGATGTTATAACAACAGGCAGCACAATGGATGAGGCAGCACGAGCTTGCTTAGAAGCCGGTGCTGCCAAGGTTTGGGCGTTTGCAACCGCCTTAACGCCTTTATTCAGTAAGTAGGCCACCAAAGAATAGTGCGTTGGTGAGCACTCTGCTGGTGCCATACCAATATCCCCTAAATACGGGGTTATCTGTCATAGCGATTACAGAACCTCGACCAAAACGATGCGCTATGACACTGGCGTTGTTAGCAATCTTTTCAACATTTTCAGGGGCTGTATATCCCGCAAGTTGAGGGTTTTTTAGATAATATCCAACAGTAAGAAATGGCTGCTCTGTAGGCTTCAGTAGCCAAGTGCTATTTTTAAACACAGGTAACAACTCCCTTTGCAAACCAAAACTTAGCGGGTGAGATAGGTCCATATGAGTCGCAAAAATCGCTCCCGCAATGCGCTGTTTTGCGGATAAATGGTCGCGATCTTTGTAACTTAGATTCTTAGTATCAAACTGTTCTGACATCTCCTGACGTGAGATGCTTTGTGCTTTAACTAGTTGATTATCAACCAGCCATTTTGCGCCACGTTTGTGTCCCCAGATTACACCGCCGGCTTTCGTCCATTGCTTTAACTTACTTTTCAGCTGTTCAGTAAACTCTGAATAACTACCATCAACCAAGATGATGTGGCTATATTCGTCAAGCGAAATGTGAGATAAACGCCCTTGTTCGACAATACTAGGGGCTAGCTCGAGATGTTTATCCAAGTGATACCACACTTCTCCTAGCTCATACTGACTTACTCCTTCGCCGCCAACGAGTAATACTTTTGGGGCCTGTACTGGACGCATAAATCGTGAGCCTAGATCAATTCCTTCGCTCGTCAGGCCACTTTGGATTGCTGCGATATCTATATCAAATTTGTTCTGTGCTTGATTTAATATCGTTAACCACTTTTCGTTATTTTGTAACCCCGCTGCAATGATCACACTGCCAGCTTTGAATTGGCTAATACCCTGAGTGGTTTTTGCACTAAACCCCTCCAGTGCAACACGTGCTTCTATACCATTTTTTAATAGGTAATTGAGCATTTTCGGCGCATTAAACTGCTGCCATGAAAAACCAAAAGCATAACCATCCACTAACTCGCTTTTGGGCTTGGTCGGCTGCTTTTGCCATGCGCGAGCATCAAGCTTTAATGATCGCGTGCTTTTAATAGTCTCAAATGGCAGGTTGAAAGCATGAGGTAATGTCCATCCTGATACATCGTAGAATGTATTGTCTTTAAAGTTCTTTTGTTCAGAAAAGGCGGCCTTGATTAAACGATACTGAGGTTGTTCAAGGGGAATAAAAACATCCCCTACCTTATAAGTCTTATAGTCACTCTTTAGAGGATAAGCTTCAATTTGGTGTTGCTTTAGTAAGTACAGAAACTCAATCAACTTTTGCTCATCACCCTCTGCAGCCACGAGATAACCTGAATAATCTTCTTTTGCCGCGAGCTTTTTAGCCTCACCATAGAAGTTTTGCTGATAAGTCAATAATTGTGCTTTATGTTTCATCACACCTGCAAAAGTGGATAAGCTTGTGGTCAGTTGGTTTTTTATGGTTTGAGCAAAATGCAAAGTGCCATTAATAGTCTCCTGAACGTGTCCACGACTGCTCGCCTGTTCAAACAAAATTCCCACAGAACCGTTTATATCGGGGTAGGTTGACCCTTTACCGTAATAGAAGTCATCAAAACTTTCTTGAGTGAAATACAATTGCTGCTCATTATCCAGCGCGTTAGCATGGAAGCTTGCCAACATATTTGTGAGTTCGACATTACCATCAGGGGTTAAAGGATGTGTTCTAGATGGGATCCCAGGTTGGAAGAAGTAGCTGCTATTTGGGCCCATTTCATGGAAATCAGTGAGAACATTAGGCTTCCAATCGTGAAACTTAGCTATGCGGGCTTGTGACTCTGGATGTTGTAACAATAACCAATCGCGGTTTAAATCAAACAAATAATGATTAGTACGCCCCGAAGGCCATGCCTCAACATGCTCCCTATGCTGTGGGTCAGCAGACAATGTCATCCCTCTATTGCTGTTAGCCCACTGTGCAAAGCGTGCTAGGCCGTCAGGGTTTAGAGAAGGGTCTAGAAGAATAACCGTGTTATCGAGTAACTTTTCAACCTCAGCTCCTTGAGCGGCTGCTAAATAATAGGCAACCAACATTGCCGCATTACTGCCTGAAGGTTCATTGCCATGAACACTGTAGCCCATCCATAATACTGCAGGTCCGTTGTTATCTTTTGACGAATCTTTTAAGCGTGCCAAATGCTGCTTTCGTATATTTTCTATATTATCTAGCTGGGCTTTGTTAGAAATGGTTAGCAATATTAGCGGACGTTGTTCGTGGCTGTAACCGATAGTTTCAATGTTGATGCGTTCACTTTGCTGAGCCAATATGCTTAGGTACTGTACTAACTGGTCATGACGTACATGCCACTGACCCACCTCATAACCCAATACATCTCTGGGCTTAGCAATACTTGGGTCAAACGTGATTGAGTCTGAAAAATAATAATCAAGTGGCTTTGCTGTTACAAAGAACAAGCTTTGTATAAACAGTATTGCCAGAGCCAATGAGTAGCGCATAAACTTAAACCTTTTTCTTAATTGAATGGCTCCACGCTAGCAGGTGTTGCCAAGCCCTGCCAAATTTTTACGCTCAACACTGGCGACAATACGATGAGGGGAGTATCATAGGCATTAACCGAGTAATTTAGTCAAGTATAGTCAGAGTTATGATCACAATTTCAGAATCAGCCCAAACGCATTTTGCTAAACTGCTTTCAGATCAAGCTGAAGGCACCAACATTCGAGTATTTGTAGTAAACCCAGGTACCTCTCAAGCAGAGTGCGGTGTTTCATACTGCCCAGCTGACGCGGTGGAAGAAACTGATATTCGCTTACCATTCAATGGCTTCGATGCCGTAGTCGATCAAGAAAGTGCACCGTTTTTGGAAGATGCAGAAATTGACTTCGTCACCGATAAGATGGGTACCCAGTTAACCTTGAAAGCGCCGAATGCGAAAGCTAAAAAGCTAGGTGAAAATGCGACGCTACATGAGCAAGTTGAGCACATGCTTACAACCGAGGTTAATCCTCAATTGGCAAACCATGGCGGCCAAGTGAGCTTGGTAGAAATCACCGCTGATGGTATTGCTGTCGTACAGTTTGGCGGTGGTTGTAACGGGTGCTCCATGATCGATGTGACCCTCAAAGAGGGCATTGAAAAGGAAATGATCGCCAAGTTTGATGAGATCACCGGTGTGAGGGATATCACAGAGCACCAAGCTGGCGAGCACTCATACTACTAAACCATGCTTAAGCAGCTCATTTATCGTTTAGGGCAACAACCCAAAGTTAGCCTCAAACGCTTTTTAATAGGCATCGCTTTGTTTGGCTGCGCACTTGCAGCCATTGCCTATGGTTATTACTTCCAGCCCGTAGTGCAAATTGTTGGCCTGATAATTCTTGGCCCTGCAATGTTTTTTGCACTTTGGGGTTATCTGGGTATTTTTGCCAATCGCTTCGCTCAGATTATTGTAACAATGTACCCTGACGACAAAGTTGAGAATAACGATAAAGCAAAGTAGCGCCCCTCAGAGCCATAAAGCAGCTCATAGCGAACCATAGCCCATGATTTTGCCATGATACCGTTAACGCAAAAGGTAGAAAGAAGCCAAAGGCTGCCGAGAACAACATACTATTGCGCATTGCCTTGGCCCTCGTTAAACCAACAAATACACCATCAAAGATAAAACATCCCATCGCAATAAGCGGTAAAAAGGTTAACCAAGGTAAATACACCTGTGCATGTGCCACGACCTCTGGTATGTCCGTAAGTAACTGGATTAGCTTTCTGCCCAAAGTAGCAAAAAACAAAGCATATAAAAGCGCGAATATGCTTCCCCAAAACACGCTAATACGTACCCAAAGTCGCAGTTCGCTCATGTTTTGCTGCCCTTTTGCATGTCCGACTTTGGCTTCAGCAGCATAAGCTATCCCATCCAACGCAAAGCTTACAAGCATTAAGAAGTTTAGTAACACAGCATTGGCAGCAAGCGTTGTTTCTCCCAAACGTGCACCATAAAATGTCATAAAACTAAAACACAGTTGGAGTAGCAAAGAACGTATAAAAATATCTCTATTGAGGCTCAATAATTGCTTTGTCTGTGTAAGCGTTGGCAATGTCCAACACCAAGCAATCTGGTGCTTGACAAATAATTTTTGCACCAGAAATATCGCCAAGCCCAAAGCACTGTAATCAGCTATCAAAGAAGCCCAAGCAGCCCCAGCGACACCCCATTCAAATACAACCACGAACAAGATATCCAAAATAATATTGACCACATTGGTAAACAGCACTAGGTAAAACGGCCCTTTCCCGAAGTGCATTCCCAACATAAAACCCAATAATACTAAATTACACAATGCTGCTGGCGCGCTGTAAATTCTTATTGAAAAGTATAACTGTGCTTGATGGACAACCTGCTCAGTTGCTCCTGACAGCTTAGCAATCGCAGCCATCAATAATGGCTGTAATAAAACTAGAGTAATCGCAAAAGTCATAGCCAAAATAATACTGCTTTGAAAGAGCATTCTGAGCCTGTTAGTATCTTTTGAACCCAGAGCTTGTGCGATGACTCCGGTGGTACTCATTCTCAAAAAGCTGGCAAGCCAGAATAGTACCGCTATGCTGCTCGCACCCAGCGCAATTCCAGCAAGATAATGCGCCGATGATAAATGACCAATAACAGCGGTATCAACCAAACCTAGCAGGGGCACAGAAATGTTTGATAAAATCATTGGCCCTGCCAAAAACAACAAACTCAGGTGGTAAGATTTATAATGGCTAAAAAAATTCTTCATTTATTGTCCGCGTTGCTATTGATAAATATGAAATGCGTTTCAGCGGCGGTGATCTTACAGTATCACCATGTGAGCGAAAAGCTGCCAGCTGTTACCTCTTTAAGTGCTGAGCAGTTTAGGGCCCATTTAAATTACCTAAAAGAGTCACAGTTCGAGGTATTACCGTTGGATGAACTGCTTGAATCGCTTCGTAAAGGCGACACATTACCAACAAAAGCCGTTGCCATCACCTTTGATGACGGATATGACAATAATATCGAGCAGGCCGCGCCGATTTTGGAAGAGTTTAACTTCCCCTACACGATTTTCGTAAACCCAAAACTGATCGATGAGCAGCAAAGCTATGTTATGACTTGGTCACAATTACGGCAACTCGCATCTCAAGGGGCGCTCATCGCCAATCACAGCGCCAAGCACGACTATTTACATAAACGTCTGCAAGGTGAAAACCTAGAGCAATGGAAAGTAAGGATTAGCCACGACATTTCTTGGTCAGAACAACGCATCAAAGAAGAGGTTGGTCACAATGCAAAGTTACTGGCTTACCCATATGGGGAATTTAATCATGACTTAAAGGAACTAGTTACATCTCTTGGATTTATTGGCATAGGGCAGCACTCTGGTGCGGTAGGTGTAGATTCAGACTTCACGCGCCTCCCTCGCTTTCCCGCATCTGGAGTATACAGTGACCTCAACACACTTAAGGTAAAACTAAATTCTAAACCTTTCGCCATCGCTGATCTAAATTATGCGGATTCGGTGACTGACAATCAACAACCCACGTTAGTCATTAACTTTAAAGAGGTTAACTTCAACCCCAAACAGTTTACCTGTTATATATCGGGGCAAGGGAAAGGGAATGTTGAATGGTTAGATGACAAGCAAGTAAGCGTCGAGGCGGTAAAAGCCTTACCAAAAGGACGTTCACGATATAATTGCACTGCGCCAGCAGCCGGAGAATCAGGACAGTTCTTTTGGTTCTCTCAGCCCTGGGTGATTAACTGACCAGCTATTTTTTACAGGCATTTAGTAACGCGTGTGTTACCTCATGAAGCGGGGCTATGAGTTTCACAGCATTCAACTCCACCGCTGCTTTGGGCATTCCCCAAACAACCGATGTGGCTTCATCCTGAGCGACGGTAAATGCTCCAGCTTGAGCTAAGCGTAACATAGCTTTGGCGCCGTCACTCCCCATGCCTGTCAGTAGTGCTGCGTATACAGATTTACCAAAAGGCACGAGCGAATCAAACAACACATCGACAGCAGGTTTGTGTCGGTTAACAAGCTCAGTGTCTTCAAGTTCACATAACAGCTTTCCAGATCTATTAACGACTTTTAAATGCTTATCGCCCGGTGCGATAAATACGTGTCCAGCCAATAGCTGATCTCCCGTTTCAGCTTCTTTCACCTTCACGGAGCAGCAACGATCCATCCTCAAAGCAAAAGATGTACTAAAAATAGGTGGTATGTGTTGCGTTACAACCACTGGTGGCGAATTGACAGGCAAGCGGATTAAGACCTCTTTGATCGCCTCAGTTCCACCCGTAGAAGCGCCAATAGCCAAAATTGCATCGCTCTTAAACTGCATACGAATATTCTCACTTTTTGGAGAATCTGTATGGCTTGCTTGCACCTTGTACGAACGAACCCGAGCTTGGGCAGCAATCCTCACTTTTTCATGTACAGCTTGAGTATAACTCTTAAGTTGCGACACCACATTTACGGCAGGTTTAGTGATAAAATCAACCGCACCAATTTCTAGCGCTTCCAATGTCGCAGGTGATCCCTGTTTTGTTAGAGTGGAGATCATCACCACAGGCATAGGTCTAAGGCGCATTAAATTACGTAGGAAGCTAATACCGTCCATTTTGGGCATTTCAACATCCAACGTTAGCACGTCGGGGTGAAGCGATTTTATCATCTCTCTGGCTTGATATGGATCCGCTGCTGCTCCAATCACTTTAATATCAGGCGCCTGATTGAGGATCTCAGTTAACAACCCACGAATAAGTGGAGAGTCATCAACAATCAATACTGTGATCATACCTACCTCTAAAACAGCTCAATATCAGTACTGGCATCTTGAGATTCAATGTCATGAAGGTAACGTACCTCACGCTTTTCAATCGTATCATTGTGCATTTCTCTGAGCTTCTTGACTTGTGCTTTACCTGTTTGTGGATGAAATAATACCTTTCTGGGCCAAGGTCCACCAACATCATGAGACACAAGTTGCAACCCTTCCTCTTGTACATACGCATTAGCAAAGCGAATATTACCAACACCAATATCTGTCATGGCACGGATAATTTTACCGCCACCAAACAACTTAACTTTCAAATTACTTCGTGAGGCACCATTTTTAATTACTTCATTAATCAAAAACTCCATTGCCCAATTCCCATAACGACAGTTTAAATCATCAGCATGAATATCTTTAATGTCTTTAGCTCCTGGCAGCATAAAGTGATTCATTCCACCAATGCCTCGAGCATCGTCGTAAATACATGCAGCGATACAAGAGCCCAATACCGTGGAAATATATTCATCATTCCTCGATACGTAAAATTCACCGGGTAAGACTTTAGCTATAACAGCTGAGCGTCCAGAGTCCCAGAAGCGCTTTACGTGCTCAAAGCCGCTTAAAACTGGTCCCATATGACTATTCATGATCCGCCTTTTGATACATAGTCTTACCTAAATTGATAAACTCAATGTGTTCCTTTCCCATCGTTTCGGAATGGCCTATAAATAGGTGCCCCTTGGGAGCAAGTAACTGATGATAACCAGCAAACAATTGGTCCTTAGTCTCTTTGTCGAAGTAAATCAGTACATTTCTACAGAAAATAAGGTCAAACGGCCCTTTCATTGGCCAACTCTCCAACAAGTTCAGTCGCTTAAAAGAGATAAGCTCTTGTAGAGCAGGCTTTATTTTATAAGATTCACCATCAGAGCTTTTTAAAAACCACTTTTTTAGCTCAGAGCCGTCTACCCCCGTAATACTGCGGGCACTATAGACACCAGCTTGTGCTTTTGATAGTACATTTGAGTCCAAATCGGTGGCTAATATTTTTACATCCCAGCCAGAAGGAAAGCGGCCGAGAATCGTCATTGCGATACTGTATGGTTCCTCCCCCGTTGAGCAACCAGCCGACCAAATCCTCACTCTCTTAGATGCACTATTGCGCTCTAAAATAGCTGGAATAATAACTGTCGATAAATAGTCAAAATGGTGCTTTTCTCGAAAGAAAGACGTCAAGTTAGTCGTAATAGCGTTTATGAAATTGCTAAACTCTCCACCATTATTGTTATCTACCAATTCAATATATTGCTTGAATGAGGTAAGGTCACAAGCTCTGATCCTTCGCGCAATTCGCGAATAAACCATTTCTTTCTTGTGCGGCCCAAGAACAATACCACAAGCTTTATACACACGCTTAGACAGCCCATCAAAGTCCTCATCCGTAAAGGTAAACTCTCGCATGTTTCCACCTTGCACAAAATTCTCTTAATGAGGGCCAGAAATACTGACCCAGTGCTTTAAAGTCGGACTAGAATTCCTCCCATTCCTCAGAACTATCAGAGAATTTATTGCCCACTGGCATAGCCTTCACGTCTTGTTTAGCTTCGCTAATCTTTGCTTTTGGGGCTGCGCTTATGGATGGAGCAGCCATTGACGACTGTGGTGGCAATATTGAGTGAGCTACATTATCTATGGTAAAGAAGTGTAATAGCTTACGCATATCATTGGCTTGCTCAGCCATTGACTCTCCTGCTGCGGATGCTTCTTCTACTAACGCTGCGTTTTGCTGCGTCATTTCATCCATTTGCGCAACAGCTTTATTTACCTGTTCAATACCTGAACTTTGCTCAACTGATGCCTCAGCAATATCTGAAATCATTTCTGTAACACGCTTCACTGAAGCGACTATATCCTTCAAGGTCGCACCAGATTCATTGACCAATAGCGTACCGTCTTCAACTTTGCCAACACTGTCTCGGATCAAATCTTTAATCTCTTTTGCAGCTCCCGCAGAACGCTGCGCTAAGTTTCTTACTTCACCCGCAACCACAGCAAACCCCCGACCTTGTTCACCTGCTCGCGCCGCTTCCACAGCAGCATTGAGAGCCAGCAAATTTGTTTGGAAAGCGATTTCATCGATAACACCGATGATATCAGCGATCTTCTTACTAGACTCGTTTATGGCTGACATACTTTCAACAGCTCTACTCACTACTTCGCCACCTTGAATGGCCTTATCGCAGGTTTCTTCAGCAAGCCCATTCGCCACTTTTGCGTTATCTGCATTTTGCTTCACCGTACTGGTCATTTGCTCCATACTTGAAGCCGTTTCTTCCAGTGAAGAAGCTTGTTCTTCTGTACGCTGACTTAAATCAGCATTGCCTTGTGAAATTTCCTCTGCTCCGCTTGCGACAAGTGACGCCGAAGAACTTATCTTATTGATTACTTCTGTGAGCTTGTCCGCGGTACTATTTGCATCCCTTTTTAACTTCTCAAATGCCCCTTGATACTCACCTGTTATTCTGCGAGTTAAGTTACCATTAGCCAAAGCATCTAGCATTTGAGCTGTATCAGATACGGCATCATCCACAATGCTAACCAACTGATTTAGCCCCTTCGTTAAACGTAAATAGAAGCCTTCTTTTCCTTCCTCTTCAATGCGAACACCTAGATTCCCCGTACCTGCTGAGGCCACTAGATCATTCACTTCTTTTTCAATCGCAACTTCCTTAGTTCTATCATCCCACTCAACAACTGTACCAATACGCTCTCCTTCAGCACTGAGTATAGGGTTCGCCACTAGTCCAAAAGTTCTCCCACCGACAACAATTTCTGTACTATAGGAAGATGTTAGCTTGGCTAGCATACCTCGTTGATGTGCTGGGTTTTTGTGAAATAGGTCTATGTTTGAGCCAATTAGACTATTTGCATCAAACTGCGGCAAGTCTTTACGGATATCACTTTCAGCGTTGCGCATCATTGCTAATACGGCTTCATTCATATACACAATGTCATGTTCGTGATTTGCAATCATGGTATTTGTAGCGACATTATCGAGTGCTCGTTTAACTCTAAGGTTCTCATAAGCAGTCTCTCGCGCCTGTTGCTCTTTGATAAGTCTTGCAGTTTTATCTTCCCACTCCACAACGGTACCAAGGCGATTATTTTCATCATCGAACACAGGAGTAGCGATAAGTCCAAACGTAAAGCCTGCCACTTCGATGTCTGTCTTATATGTATCTGTTAGACCGTCCAGCATTTTACGCTGATGACTCGGGTTAGCATGAAACACATCGATACATTCGCCAATAAGGTTCTTTGCATCAAAGTTAGGTAAAGACTGGCGAAGCTGCGCCTGATTATCACTGAGCATTTCCAATACAGAGTGATTGGCATAAACAATATTACAGTCCCCATCTGCGAGCATGACGTTTGCCTGACATACATCCAATGCGCTAGTGATCCTTGCATTGTGAGCAGCAAGTGTTGCTTGCTTCTGTTCAAAGGCAAGCTTTTCAGTCACGTCTTTCCACTCGACCAATGTAGCAATGCGTACGCTTTCAGAGTTAAATACTGGTGTTGCTATCAAGTCAAATGTCAAACCCGCAACGTTTATTTGAGTGGTATACACGCGGTTAAGTGTCGCCAAAATACTTCTTTGATGAGCAGGGTTATGGTGAAACTCGTCGATATTGGTTCCTACCAAGCTGTCGACATTAAACTGAGGCAAGCTCTCTTGCAGCTTACTCTCATTTGCCTTAAGCATTTTTCTAACAGATTCATTCAAGTAGGTAATATTTAAGTTTGTATCTGCAATCATTATATTGGCTTGGCAAGTGTGTAGGGCATTAAGCAAACTTTCGATGTGATCTTTATCCTCACTAGGACCCGCTTCCACAGTATGAATACGAGTCAGCTCAGGTAAGGCACTCAAATCTAACCGTGACACCATATCTGGCTCTGTGAGTTGTAAGTATGGTAAAGCCGCATTTAAACATGCAAGTTTACTTGTAGCAGTATCAAGTACTCGCTTTAAATACAGCACGGCGACCAACACTGCAACAACAGGAAAACTGATAATTAAGCCATTTTCAGCGTTAATCGTTACGCCTAAAAATTGAAAAGCACCGATGATGACGGCCACCAGCACTACCCCAACGATTAACAACTTATTATTGATATCACTTTGCATGCTTTCACCTTTTCCGTTTTTCCTAACTTTGCGCTACTTGTTTTGAGTTCAGGTCTAATACTTTTGCTAAGTTAAGCAATACAACCATTTTTTCACCCACATTAACGAGTCCGTGTACGTATTGTCCGTTATCTGAATCTTGAAAATCCGGTACATCTTTTGCTTTTTCCTGCGAAATGCTATACACATCTGACACGGCATCGACTACCAGCCCCATCACCTTTTGTTGCTCCCTTATTTGCACTGAAACAACAATAACTACCGTCAAAGGACCATAGCTAATACTCGGTATTCCGAACCTCAATCTTAAATCTATAATTGGTACGATCGTGCCACGTAAATTTATTGCCCCCTTTACAAAATCAGGGGCATTTGGGATGGCTGTTACATCTTCCCAACCACGAATTTCCTGAACGGCTAAAATATCCAAACCATACTCTTCATCAGCCATCATGAATGTTAAATATTGATTCTCATCTTGCTGTTTTCTCAAGTTTAGCTGATGATTTAAATCCTTTTGCTCACTCATTAAGCCACCTCAGTTCCATGTTGTTCCACTAGCAATTCTTGTGAACCTGGACGCTTTAACCCACTTAGTTTTATCAAGCCAGATATATCAACTATCAATGAAACTCGGCCATCTCCTAATATTGTGGCCCCCGAAATACCATCGACTTTTTGATAATTAGCTTCAAGGCTCTTAATCACAACCTGTTGCTGTGCCAGCAAATCATCTACCAATAAGCCCACTTTGTGATTATCACTTTCCACAACTACCAACAATGTTTTATCAAGCTCTTCAATCGCGCCTTGATGATCAAAGATGTCATATAAACGTAAGATCGGAATATACTCATCTCTGAGCCGAAGCACGTCGAGATCTTTACCTACTCGACTCACTTTACTGATGTCTATTTGTAGCGATTCAACGATCGATATGAGTGGAATGATGTATGTGTGTTGTGCAACTTGGACAAGCTGACCATCTAGGATAGCCAATGTTAGCGGTAAACGAATGGTGAAAGTTGAACCAACACCAGGAGCTGATGACACCTCAACGGAGCCGTTCAAAGCTTGAATGTTTCGCCTGACAACATCCATACCCACACCTCTTCCTGAGATATCGCTCACTTCATCTGCTGTTGAAAAACCTGGCATAAATATCAATTCATTGACTTCATCGCTGCTAAGTTCTTCGTGTGCTTGAATAAGCCCATTATCAATCGCTTTTTGGCGAATTCTCTCGGTGTTCAAACCCTGACCATCATCCATAATTTCGATCACAATATTGCCTCCCTGATGAAACGCATTGAGCGTTACAGTGCCAACTGGGTCTTTTCCTGCCGCTATCCGCCGTTCGGGGATCTCCAAACCATGATCTAAAGAGTTGCGAACTAAATGCACCATGGGATCAGATATTTTCTCCATTACAGTTTTATCTAGCTCGGTTTGCTCTCCAAGTAACTTTAATTCCACCTGCTTGTTTAGCTTTTGAGAAATATCTCTCACTAGACGGGGAAACCGGCTGAATACAAAGCTAATTGGCAGCATCCTGATCCGCATTACATTTTCTTGTAAATCTCGAGTGTTATGCGCCAACTGTGCTAGCCCTTCTTGTAAAGCTGTGATTGTCGACTCAGTGATTTCCTGCTCTCCAATCTGGCTCAACATAGCTTGAGTGATCACTAACTCGCCCACCATGTTGATCAACGAATCAACTTTGTCGATACCGACACGGATCGAATTAGATGTAGAAGAGTCGGTACTCTTTTTATTCTCAACCTTTTTTGCGAGCTCTTTGTTACCCGCAGGTGATACTAGCGCTTGAGTTGCTGTTTTTTGTACTGATAGCGGTTCTTTTTCTTCAGATAGTGCTGCTGCATCTTCAAAAATCCCACCACATATACTTATCGTAATTTCGGCATCATCTTCAACCCACTCAAATATCTCCTCAATGGCGCTTTGTTCTTTATCAGTTGTTAAAAAAAATCGCCAACTTAAAAAACACTCATCAGGATGCAATTGATGAATATCTGGAACGGCATCGTAAAAGGCTTGTGTTTCAATCGCGCCAAGCTCACCAAGCTCACTTATCATAAACAGTGGCTCATTACCCGTTTTAAACAGGTGTGGCTTAGGTTTGAAGTCGATTTGATATGTATTTTTAGCTACTTCTGTGACAGCGTCCGATGAGCCAGTAGGTTCAGCAGTACTTTCCATACCGAGAATCGCTTCAAACTTACCCCGCAGTTCATTTGCTTCTTCGAGATCAGGGGTTTCTTCAGCTTGTAGCGCCCTAAGCAGTGTGCGTAAGCAGTCCACTGATTTGAGTAATAAATTTACATACTCAGTAGTCAACTCACGCTGACCATCACGGATTTGATCTAAAAGGGTTTCAAGTACATGAGTAAAGTCAGAAACAGACGTGAAGCCAAAAGTGCCACTGCCCCCTTTAATAGAATGAGCAGCCCTAAAAATGGTATTGATTGCCTCTTTATCTTCAGTGCCTGGTTCTATATTTACCAGCTCGGACTCCATGGCGTCCAAACCTTCAAAACTCTCTTCAAAAAATACTTCAAAAAACTGGCTCAGATCGATGCTCATAAACCCAGCTCCTCAGATTAGCGAATTACTTTTTTTAACACCGCTAATAACTGCTCGGGATTAAACGGCTTTACTATCCAACCTGTCGCGCCTGCTGCTTTACCCTCTGTTTTTTTATCCAAACCTGATTCAGTAGTCAGCATTAATAAAGGCGTAAATTTATAGTTAGGTAAATTGCGTAGCTCTCTAATCAACGTGATACCATCCATGATCGGCATGTTCACATCTGAGATCACGGCATCAAAGCCCTGTTGTTTTGCAATACTGAGTGCTTCACTACCATCGCGTGCTTCTGTTACATCAAACCCAGCTTTCTTAAGCGTAAAGCCAACCATTTGTCTCATTGATGCTGAATCATCTACTGCCAAAATTTTCTTCATACCAACCCCTTAATTTGTACCATCCAAAGCTAAAAAATCCGTTAAACCAAGTTCTTCCACAGCGTGGGAAAGAGCTTGGCTCTGCCCATACCATATTATCTTGTGGCTGACTGTAAAAAGGTGCTTTTGCAACGAACAAAGCAACTGGATTGATGCTGTATCTATACGGCTTACTTCAGATACATCGACACATACATCCTGATCAGTCTCTAGCTCTTGAAGCAAATGCTGATGCAGCTCTTCGACCTGACTAACAGCTAATTCTGAAGGAAGTTTTAACATGCGTGGACACAGTTCTGATTTAAATACTCATAAATTTAGCTTAGACGTAGATCACAAAAAAGCCATAAAACTTGCGACAAGAAAGACAAATTAATGAAGGTGTTAGGAAAAGTATTCGGTGGCCATACGCCACCATCAATTACTCTGTATATTGCGAAGCAACTATTTTAAAATCCTCAACGATAAGTTCACTATTTATCAATGGGACTTCATTGGGGAGAAACTGTGCTTTAAAAATTGCACTCAGTTCTCCTTTAGGGTTGATCAATGCAACAGAAGCGCTATGGTCAACATAATAGTCATTACTGTCACTGTTATTGATAGCGTAGATTAATCCCAAGTTTCTCACTAATGGAAACAGTTGGGCATGGTCGTTACTCAATGCCTTAAAATGGTCATTAAAATAGTTAATGTAAGCTTTGCGCTTCTGAGCATCATCCCTTTTCGGGTCAACGGAGACAAACCAAACATTGATAGGATAAACGTCCCTTAGTTGCTCATAGACATTGGTTAGTCTTGCCAGTGTCATGGGGCAAATGTCAGGACAGTGAGTATAACCGAGAAAAACTAAGGTCCACTGCCCTAATAAAGCTTGTTCAGTAACCAAGTCATTATTTTGATCATATAACTCAAAGCTCGATAGTGCTTTTGCTTGTTTATAATGAAGCGTATGCTCAGACACCTCGTTCGGTTCTGAGCATGATACCAATAACATTAATAATGCAGCCCACCAGCCCCTCATTACATCCACCATTTATCGATAAATAATGCGACGAATAGTAACAGTAAATAACTGATAGAAAAACGGAAAAGCGCCATAGCGCGTTGCTCACATTGGTGCAAATATAAATTGATGCTTTTGCCGATAAATAACAAATTGAGTACCGCAGCTGACAGCAAATAGATCCACCCTGACATCCCAATCAAATACGGCAGCATACATACTATGGCTAACAATATGCTGTAAGCGATGATACAAAGTTTAGTAAATGCAACACCATGAGTGACTGGCAACATTGGGATGTTAGCTCTTTGGTAATCATTTTTGCGGGCAATCGCTAATGCCCAAAAGTGTGGCGGAGTCCATGTAAAAATTATCATCACTAATAGCCATGGCGGTGCACTTAAAGTTCCTGTTTCACTCACCCAGCCTAGCAATGGCGGCATCGCTCCAGCAAGCCCACCGATCACAATATTTTGCGGTGTAGCCCGCTTAAGAAATAAGGTATATACCACTGCATATCCAACAAGCGCACCAAGCGTCAATAAAGTGCACAATAGGTTACTCCAAATCAGCAACAATACGCAGCCAATCACAGCAATGACGAAAGCAAATATCAGGGCTGAGCTGATGCTGAGCTGCGAGGTTGCAATTGGGCGATGACGCGTACGAGCCATCTTTTTATCTATTTCTCTATCTACCACATGATTCACTGCAGCTGCAGAAGCTGATAGTAAACCAATCCCCAATAAACTCATGATTTGCGCGAGCCAACCACGCTGCATATCTGGTGCTAACGCAATACCTATCCATGCAGTCAGCACCAGCATAAGCACAACTTTTATCTTACAGATCTCTAGATAATTACTCAGAGTCAGTTTTGAAGCCAAGTGCCACTTTTGAGATAATTCTAATACGGTCATATTGTAGCTCCTTGTTTGGCTGCTAGTAAAAAGCACAATCTAACCATGCTCAGCAGTAGTAACGCAGCCATCACGTTGTGAAATAGAGTGAGAAGTAACGGAAACTGAAGGTGGACTATCAACCCGCCAAGGAAAAGCTGAGCAAAAAGCACACAAGACACTAAAATAACAGCGCTTCTTATCTTAGAGCTTAGTTCTGCTCTATATATTTTCCAACCAACCCAGATAAGGGTCAGCGCTGTGACCATCGCCCAAATACGATGTATAAAGTGGATAGACAATCGCGTTTCAAACGGTAAAACTCCAAATTCGTAATTGCTTTGACCTACCGGTAAATGAAACAAACTTTCGAGTGAGAAAAGTTCGATATTGCTGCATACTGGGAGTCCTGAACAATGCGGCGCAGCATAATTTGCGGCAACCCACCCACCCAGTGCAATCTGGATCACTAACACAACTAGGCCTATAATGGCGAGCAGGAAATGTCCTGTGATGGATGGTGCGGTAACATCAGCTGGCTGATGAACACGCAAATACATCAATACCAACAAGGCTAAAATAGTAAAGCCTCCCAATAAATGACCCATCACAACAAACGGTTGAAGATTCATCGTAACCGTCCACATACCAAGCAAACCTTGAAACAGCACCATCGCCATCAAAAGTAGCGCGTGTTTAAAAGGAACAACTACCTGCTTATGATTTTTATTTGTGCGCTGTCTAAAAGACTCTATACACAATGCAACTATCATCAACCCCAGCAGCGACGCAAAATAACGGTGTACCATTTCAATCCAAGCTTTTTTAGGCTCAACTTGGGCATTTGGAAAATTCTTTTCAACTATGGTCAACTCGTGAGACTCATTGGGCACGGTTAGAAAACCATAGCACCCAGGCCAATCTGGACAGCCTAAACCAGCATTACTTAGGCGCGTATACGCTCCTAATGACACGACCAATAAAGCGAGCGTACATGCCGCCAAAATAAGTAACTTATATCCCTTACTCATGTGTACTCCTTAGCTACTACGCGCATATTTCAACAGTTTCTTTAAGTCTTTTAGTAGACCTTTGTGTTCAAGCCGATTCTTTTCATCGTCTTGAAAATACTGATATTGCAATACCATAAGACCACGATGGTCTATTAAATAAAGATGTGCAGCAGGCAAAGTCTCTGCTAATTGATAGCTTTGATATTGATCTATTGCTGCTACATCTTGACTACGATTGAGTACAGCAAGGCCGACATGTTTTTGATGCTTACCAAGCGCGGTATATAAATTTTGCAGTGCATTCAATTGCTTCTCACATGCTTCTAAACAGGCGTCCGGCGCATTAATAGCAATGGTCCACAATTCATTGTTTTGTACATGCCAACTGGGCACTCGCAATTCTGATTGCAAAAATTGCCCGTGATTCGTTGTATGCTCTGGTAACCACTCCAGCTTAACCGCCGCATAGGCCAGTGCTAAAGGCACGACGCAGCAACCAATAAACACACCTAAAGGTTTTGAGATCATTCATGCGCTCCTTTTTTTATCGCAAAGTAAGCCACCACAGCTGCCGCCACAGCGATTAATAACCACTGTAGTGCATAGGCTTTATGCTTTTCTGGTGGCATAACCACATGTGTGTAATGAGGACTGGCAATAATGGGGTTGTTTGATTGTTGATACGCCACCAGTGGAAAAATTTGTTCATCGGTTTGCTTGGCAAGAAAGCCGATATCTATGTACTGCAGCAACTCTGGCTGTGTGGGGTCCATACTGGCTTCAGATGCAAGGGTAAAACCTGCTAAATTTTCTGACTTTATGAGTACTTTCAACGAGAGCTGGTGCTCTGGCAAAGCAATGCTTGGTGTCTGGCGCTTGCTAAGAGATTGAATAAACCCTAAGTTTACGAGCACTCTCTTTTGGTTATAACCATTTAAAGCAAATAATGCGAGTACATCAAACCCCACTTGACCGTTTAATATTTGGTTATCTAAAAACCACACAAAAGGCGGTAAAAACCGACCGCTTATTGTAGTTAACAGGCCATTGCTTTGCTGTGCAGGTAACGCTAACACTTGCTCTGCCGTTAAGTTAACTTGTTTCTCCTGCTGTACCAGTAAGTGCGCTTTATCTTGCGCTCTTTGCCACTGCCATACTGCCAGAGCTAAGCAAATACATATTACGATTGTGACTAACACCAACGTAATAACTGAACTAGACTTGAGCTTAACTATTTGTTGCATAAGGACTCACTATGCTTATTAAATTTATTATTATTCTTTTACTGCTTTTTATTATTTTTAACTTATTTAGAGCTCTATTTCTGATGCTGAAAAACCCCAGTGATGGCAAGCCGATGTCTTTCTATTTGGGTCGCCGTGTCATATTCTCCGCTATCGCTTTATTGATAATCATCGTCGCAGCTCAATTGGGTGCGATTAGACTTAATCGCACCCCAACGCTTACAACACATATACAAATACAAACAGACACAACCAAACAACATCTACAAAGTGCCAGTACCAAGCTGCAGCCTGAAACGCAAAATGTTGCTTAGCGTCTAAATGTCCTTTAAAAATACGTATCAACACTATCAGTAACAACACGGTTCCTAGCGTAACGTGCATACCATGGAACCCCGTCAACATAAAGAAAGTGTTGCCATAGATGCCAGCTTGTAGGGTCAAATCAAGGTCTTGATAGGCGTGTATATATTCGAGTACTTGCAAGGCTAAGAAGATACAACCTAACAACACAGTAGCACTCAAAAACAGTTTCACTTTGCTACGTTGATCTTTTTCAATGGCAACATGTGCAAAATGAATTGTGACCGATGAGCTAAGTAAAATCAGCGTATTGATAAGTGGTAAACCTTGCCACCCCATAGCCTGAGTGGTCTCTCCTGCAGGAGTTGAAAGCAATGGCCAAACCGCTTCAAAAGCAGGCCAAAGCACTTCATTGGTCATGGCATTATTGCCCTCACCACCTAGCCACGGAACAGACAATACTCGCGCATAAAACAGCGCACCAAAAAACGCACAAAAGAACATCACTTCCGAAAATATAAACCAGCTCATGCCTTGCCTAAATGAGCGGTCCATTTGCTTCGAGTACAAACCAGTCTGCGATTCGTGTATGACGTTTTTAATCCAACCATAAAGCATATAAAAAAGTATACCCAGCCCGGCATACAGCACATACTGACCACTACTGGCTTCACTAGAAAGCTGCATCACGGTTAAGCCCGCCCCCGCAGCAATTAAGAACATTGCCACCGCGCCTATAATCGGCCAATGGCTTTGCTCTGGTACATAATAATTCTCATATTTTTCCATGATGATCTCCTAACCTGCCTGATGCTTAGCCTCTACCGTGGTATGAGCGGTGGATTCGCTAATATCAAATACGGTATACGACAGGGTAAGCTCTTTAATTTCTTCTGGAAGCTCTGTATCAACGTAAAACACTAACGTAAATTCAACTTCCTGATTCGCCTCAAATGCTTGCTGATCGAAACAAAAGCAAGCCATTTTATGTAAGTATTTGGCTGCCTTTCCGGGGCTTACTGAAGGTACAGCCTGCATAACGCGTGCTTGAGAACTCATATTCTTTGCACTAAATTTAACCTCAGCCATTTCTCCTGGCTTGACGTTAACGCTGTACTGATGAGATTTGACCTCAAACGGCGCGCTTTGCTGGCTATGTGTTGTAAAGCTCACATCGACGCTTCTGTTGCTAACCACATTCTGACTTGCATTGGCGACTTCAAGTGATGGCTTGCCGTTGAGTCCTGTTACATCACAAAACACGTCGTATAAAGGCACTAAGGCGAATGCAAAGGCAAACATGCCAATGACCACCAGTGTCAATTTTTTTAACAAGCCACTTTGTGCCATTACTTCACCTCTGGCGGTGTTGAAAACGTGTGGTAAGGTGCAGGTGATGGTACTTCCCACTCTAGACCCTCTGCCCCATCCCAAACTTTATCAGGCACTGACTCACCACCTTTTGCACACTTATAAACCACCAGCACAAATAATAGTTGTGATAAACCAAAGGCAAAGCCACCAATACTGATAATCGCGTTAAAATCCGCAAATTGCAGCGCGTAATCAGGGATCCGTCTCGGCATACCAGCCAAACCCACAAAGTGCATAGGGAAGAACAACACATTGACACTCACCAGAGATAACCAGAAGTGCCACTTTGCCAGCGTGATGTTATACATATGACCTGTCCACTTGGGGAGCCAGTAGTACGCTGCAGCCATAATGGAGAAGATAGCACCAGTAACTAACACGTAGTGAAAGTGTGCCACCACGAAATATGTGTCATGATATTGGAAATCAGCCGGGGTGATAGCCAACATCAGTCCCGAAAAGCCTCCTAGGGTAAATAACACGATAAAGGCAATAGCAAATAGCATCGGTACTTCAAAGCTAATTGATCCGCGCCACATCGTCGCAACCCAGTTAAATACCTTCACACCCGTCGGCACCGAAATTAGCATTGTGGCGTACATAAAGAATAATTCGCCTGCCAGTGGCATCCCTGTGGTGAACATGTGATGCGCCCACACGATGAAAGATAATAGCGCAATGGAGGAAGTGGCATACACCATTGAAGCGTAACCAAATAGCTTCTTACGCGAAAAGGTAGGTATTATGGTCGAAATGATACCAAATGCAGGTAATATCATGATGTATACTTCTGGGTGTCCAAAGAACCAAAATATATGCTGGAACATCACGGGATCACCACCACCTGCCGCATCGAAGAAGCTAGTACCAAAATATTTGTCGGTCAGTACCATCGTCACTGCACCTGCAAGTACCGGCATCACAGCAATCAGCAAGAATGCGGTGATTAACCACGTCCAAACAAACAATGGTAATTTCATCCACGTCATCCCTGGTGCTCTCAGATTCACTATGGTGACGATGACATTGATAGCCCCCATGATGGAACTTATACCCATAATGTGCACCGCGAACACAAACAGGGCGGTATTATCATTACTATAAGTCGTAGATAACGGCGCATAGAAAGTCCACCCAAACGCAGGACCACCACCTTCCATGAATAATGATAACAATAGAATCGCGAACGCAAATGGCAGTATCCAAAAGCTCCAGTTGTTCATTCTAGGTAGCGCCATATCTGGTGCGCCAATCATCATCGGTACCATCCAGTTTGCAAGTCCCGTAAAGGCTGGCATCACCGCACCAAAAACCATGATTAAGCCATGTACAGTCGTCATTTGGTTAAAGAAATGTGGGTCAACTAACTGCAAACCTGGCTGAAAAAGTTCAGCGCGGATCACCATCGCCATAGCCCCACCAATCAGAAACATGGTCAGTGAAAAAATTAAATACAGCGTGCCGATATCTTTGTGGTTTGTTGTGTATAACCAGCGCTTTATACCCTTTGCGCCATGATGTTCGTGATGGCTGTTATGTGACTCTGCTACCGTACTCATTGGCTGGCCTCCTTATTCGCATCTATGCGCGCTTGTACTTCGCTAGGTTGTATTACCTGATCTAAATCGTTCCCCCAGCTGTTACGCTTAAAGGTGACAACACCCGCAATTTCTTTAATTGATAGCTGCTTGGCAAATGCCTGCATTGCCGAGCCTGGTTTACCATGCAAAATGATGTCGATATGATCTTTAACATCACCCATTACGATTGGGCTGTCCTTAAGTTTAGGGAATACACCGGGAAGCCCCATGCCTGTTGGTTGGTGACAAGCAGCACAATACGCCATGTACACTTTTTCACCCGTTTCCATCAACTCTTCTTTACTAAGAGTTTGATCCAACAATGCCGCACTTGCTGCAGCTTCATCTAACTTTTGTTGCTTCGCTTGTTGGAGCCAACTATCAAATTCTTCGGGGGGGCGAGCATCGACTACAACGGGCATAAAACCGTGATCTTTACCGCATAATTCGGCGCATTGCCCGCGATATATACCAGCCTCATTCACTCGCGTCCAAGCTTCATTGATAAACCCAGGATTAGCGTCTTTTTTGACAGCAAAATCAGGCACCCACCAAGAGTGAATGACATCGTCAGAGGTCATTAAAAATCGTACTTTTCTATCTGTGGGAATGATGAGAGGTTTATCTACCTCTAATAGATAGTTTTCGGTTTTCGCTTCTTGGTCATTGATTTGTTCCATTGGCGTGGACAAAATAGAATAAAAATCAACGTCATGGCCCATATATTCATAGTGCCA
Organism: Pseudoalteromonas sp. MMG022; assembly: GCF_021654245.1. Lineage (NCBI taxonomy): Bacteria > Pseudomonadati > Pseudomonadota > Gammaproteobacteria > Alteromonadales > Pseudoalteromonadaceae > Pseudoalteromonas > Pseudoalteromonas sp. MMG022. The sequence continues at coordinate 40,194 of NZ_JAKFZQ010000007.1, forward strand.
CTTCCATTGTGAACCAGTCACTTTAATGGTCAAATCCGCTTTACTGACATCTTCCATCGCTATCAGTGTTTTTGTTGCCGGAATCGCCATTACAACAAGAATTAGAAAAGGAATCGCAGTCCAAAGAATCTCTACTTTTGTGCTCTCATGGAACTGTGCGGGTTGCGCCCCTTTTGACTTACGGTGATGTATCATCGCCCAAAACATCACAGCAAATACAACCACCCCGATCGCACAGCAGATCAAGAATATGGTCATATGGAGCTGATAAACATTCTGGCTGATATCAGTAACACCCTCACGCATATTAAATGCGCTATTGCCATAGGTGACTAACGGATTAGCAAGCAATAAAGCACTCACTAACGATAGGTATTTGCTCATTTGACGTCTCCTGCGTTATCCATTTGCCGCCTAGGCCAAACGATGAATAACCATTATTATTATTTGGATGACTGTCTAACCATGCGAAATGAATCGCAAGTCAACTACACGACTCTTAAACAATTAGACAATAAATAAACAATTGGCAAGTTTTGTCCGTTTTTCAAATAAATTCTCGGAAGTGATTGATTGCTAGAAGAAGAGCAACTCGTTTAGTTACAAATAATATGCCCGTTAGAGCCTTAAACAACACGCTTAAAGCCCTATTTTTATATAGTTCAACTACCTTGTTAGACCTGTAGTAGACTTTGCGACACTATCAATGAATTTTTTCGTCATATATGAACTTCTGGTCACGATAGATAAATTATTGCCATTTATAGAAATACCTTTTGTACTATATAGTTAGTTAATTCGTATGCGTGTTTTATCCAGCATACTCATTCCTGTCCTTTATTCCGCGCCATTAGCCACTGATGCAACAATCAAGAAAACTAGACCACGGTATCTGTAAACAATTCAGCACAAAAACCAAACAAGCAACAGCTCAAAAATAAAACAATTTATTTACAAATAATATACAATTACAGTATTGTTAAAAAGCAATTGAACAAAAGGGATACAACATGAAAAATACATCAACTTTACTATTATTGAGTGCTCTGAGTGCCTCAGGCACTGTTGTGGCGCAAGGACAAGACAGTCATGTAAATGACTTTAGCTTCAGCGGACCAGAACTTGCTGCACTTCCAACATACTCAATTCAACTCATCGATGAGCAAAGTTTCTTATTTAATAACACGCTACAAAGTTACGATTGGGATAGCTTTTTTCTCAGCTATGCACCTCATCTCGCAGACAAAAAAGAGGTTATCCTGCATTGGGCTGGTTACAGTAGTATTAACCCTAAACTGTTAATAGCCCTGATGGAACAACAAAGCCAGGTGGTCAGTGCACCCACCAAGCAAAACCTAAACGCCCCCTTTGCAACGCTTTCTTCTCGCACTGGGTTTAACAGCCAAATTGAAGACATTGCACTGATGCTGAGTAAGCGCTATTACGCATACCTTGAGCTAAGTGAAAAACTCAATGTACAAGATGCACCTTCAACCAATGCGGCTACCGTTGCACTTATCAGCTTGTTGCAAAAACAACCAAACGGCGTGTCTAAGATCATTGCTCAATATAACCAACTGTTTGACGGTGACTCACTCCAGTTGCACGCTGACTCGCAAGTCAAAACGGCCAAACCATCTAATTTTCAGGCTCAAGCAGCATTCAGCATGCAGTTACCTTGGCCATCTGGCTATGCATGGTACAGTGGTGGGGCACATTCAAACACGGGGTCAGGGTATCCGTATTCTTCGCTCGACTTTAACAACGGCTCAGGTGGTTGGGGCAGTAACACGCCTTGGGTACAAGCCTCTCACGGCGGCACAGTAACCCGCTATTCATCATGTAATATACGAGTTACTCACTCCAGTGGCTATGCAACACAGTACTATCACATGGACAACCTTCAGTATCAAACTGGTGATGTGATCTCCCCCGGAGCTTGGCTGGGTAGATATGCGAGCAATCGCAATCAGGCACTATGTCAAGGTGGCAGCTCAACAGGTCCACACGTACATTTCTCATTGCTGAGCAATGGCCGTTTCATTTCATTGCATAATTGGTATATCAGCGGTTACCGTATTGATGTTGGTAATAGCAATTACGACACTAATTGTTGGAACTTCTACTTTGAAAAGAATGGTTACAAGACCTGCGCTTGGAATCCACTATATAGGTAACTTTAATGCACACTCACTAACTGTAATCTGGTGAGTGTGCCTGTTCCATGGTAATGGTTTGTACGAGAGATAAATGCGCAATCAATTCTACTATACTCTCGCTGGCCAACTGGTATTCTGCTTCCTTTAACCCTTCCTCATTGGCCCATGCTGATAGCATGATAGGCTGCATCAATAAGTCTTTCACGTGATAGCAAATCGCTGACTCAAATTGCGACAACTGTTCATTTTGCTTCAATTGTGAGCGTATCGATTCATACGGCAAAGATTGCAGTGAGTTTGACAGGGGCAAGAGCCTCGCAACATAGTCACTACATTGCGGTTGTTGCTCAACAAATAAAGCCAAGATTGTTTGTGCTTGAAAGCTTAGTGTATCGCTGTGAGCTTTGATAACACTCACATCTGAACCTATTTGTAATGACGTCAATAGCTGCTGAGCCTGCTGCTCAAATGCACTCAGCAAATCCATAAAAGTGTGTAACTGTTGTGATGTGCTATCTCGCTCAACCGTATTGAGTTTCTGCTCACCACAACCAAAAGCTAAAGCGCACAACAACAAGACAATTATCTTTTTATACATAAAATACCCTCGCTTCTACTCATAAAAAAAGCCGCTTGAAGCGGCTTTTTTCACCCAAAGAGGTTAAGGCATTGCGTCGAGATCAGCGCCTTCTTTTTCTACTTCTACTGGTATTAAATCTTCTTTGCTCACGCCCATTGCCACAGCAACCGAGCTGGCAACATAAACTGAAGAATAAGTACCAATAAAAACACCAAACAACAGGGCTGTCGCAAAACCGTGAATAGTCTGGCCACCCCATACAAACAGTGCAATCAATACCAAAATAGTGGTAATTGAAGTCACTAAAGTACGGTTAAGTGTTTGAGTTAGAGAGATATTGATGATCTCTAGAGTATCATCGATACGCACCTTTCTAAAGTTCTCACGAATGCGGTCAGATACCACGATAGTATCATTCAACGAGTACCCTATTACCGCCAAAATTGCCGCTAATATGGTTAAGTCAAATTCTAAGTTAAGTATTGAAAACAGACCCATAGTTAAGATCACATCGTGGAACAAGGCAGCTACAGCACCTATAGCAAAGCGCCATTCAAAGCGAAATGCTACGTAGATTAAGATACAGATCAGCGCTGTAAGCATGGCCAACCCGCCCTGCTCTTTTAGGTCTTCACCCACGCTTGGGCCCACGAATTCAATACGGCGCATTTCAACGCTGCTGTCCGCTTGCTTAAGCGCCGTGATCAACTGATTGCCAATCACCTCTGCTTTAACATCATCACCACGTGGTGCTAGACGAACCAACACTTCTTTACTCGTACCAAACAACTGCACGGAAGCATCCGAAAATCCGTTCTCAGCTAACACATCGCGAATCTTGTTCAGATCAGCCGGTTGTGAAAAACCCACTTCAACGGCCGTACCACCAGTAAAATCTAGACCAAAATTCAACCCTCTAATTGCCATAGAAGCAATCGACGCTACTATCAAAAACGCAGACAGTGCCATCGACAACTTGCGTGCTGACATGAAGCGGATAGTGCCTTTTAACTTTAATAATTGCATTACCCGTCTCCTTAGATTGAAAGCTTATCTATACGCTTACCGCCAATGCATAGGTTGATCACCGCTCGGGTACCAACAATGGCTGTAAACATAGAAGTGATAATACCAATTGCGAGCGTTACGGCGAAACCTGCAATCGGACCGGTGCCCACTGAGAACAGGATAATCGCTGCAATTAGCGTGGTGATATTGGCATCAAAAATCGTACTAAAGGCGCTATCATAACCATGGTGAACCGCTTGCTGTGGGCTGCGTCCATCCAAAAGCTCCTCACGAATACGCTCAAAGATCAGTACGTTAGCATCAACTGCCATACCTACTGTTAATACAATACCCGCAATACCTGGCAATGTTAGCGTCGCACCAGGGATCATTGACATCACCCCAACGATTAATACCAAGTTAGCTGCTAGTGCAAGGTTTGCTACCAGACCAAAGCCTTTGTAATAAATCAACATAAATGCCAGTACAAACGCAAAACCTAACACCACAGCGGTCATACCTGCTTCAATGTTTTCCTGACCTAAGCTTGGGCCAACTGTACGCTCTTCAACAATTTGAATTGGCGCAACCAACGCACCTGCGCGTAGCAATAGACTTAAGTTGTGTGCTTCTGCTGGGTTATCAATGCCAGTGATACGGAATGAGTTATTGAGGCGGGCTTGAATGGTTGCCACGTTAATAACTTCTTCAACTTTGATAGGCGGTAGCGCTTTACCATTGGCGTCTTTTTTACCTGATGGCTTGTATTCGATAAATACCGTTGCCATACGTTTACCAATAGCACGCTTAGTGAACGCATTCATTTTTGCGCCACCTTTACTATCAAGGTTAATACTCACTTGCGGGCGCTGATATTCATCCATACCAGATTGTGCACCTGTGATATGACTACCTTCTAAGATCACACGCTTTTTCAAAACGACTGGATAGCCATCTTTGTGATTGATTACCTCAGTACCTGGCGGTATACGACCCGCAGCGGCTGAACGTACATCCGCATTTTCATCCACTTCGCGGAATTCCAGCGTTGCTGTCGCACCTAAAATCTCTTTGGCACGCGCTGTGTCCTGTACACCCGGAAGCTGAACAATTATACGCTCTGCCCCCTGACGCTGAACATTTGGTTCTGCTACACCGAGTTGGTTGATACGGTTACGAATAATCGTTTCGTTTTGCTTGATTGCGTAATCACGAATTTCTTTAAGCTTTTGGTCACTTAGACTCACATAAAACGCAAGATCATTACTACTGTCATCCACAAAATTGTATAGTGGGTAGCGACTGGTTAAGAAACGCTCCGCCGCATCTTTGTCCTCATCATTACGCATAATCACTTGCAGACGTTCGCTGCCAGCAACACGACGCACTGAACGATAACGTAACTTCTCACCACGTAAATCGCTCTTGAAGTCTTGTTCCATGGTTTCTAACGCATTATCAAGCGCCGTTACCATGTCTACTTCCATGGTAAAGTGCACCCCACCGCTCAAATCCAGACCTAGCTTCATTGGGTTACCACCCAAGTTCTTTAACCACTCTGGCTGCGCTGGGCTCATATTGATTGCTGAGATGTAATCTTCACTTAACGAGCCACGTAGCAAGTCTTGAGCTTTAAGCTGCTGCTCAACGTTTTTAAAACGTACAAGCACTTGGCCATTTTCAAGCACTGATGACTTTACTGTGATGTCGTTCTGAGCAAGTGTGTTGTTAACTTGATCAAGTACGCTGAGGTCGGCACTGGCACCCTTAGTGCCAGATACTTGTATGGCCGGGTCTCGGCCATACAAGTTAGGCGAGGCATATAAAATACCTACCGCCAACACAGCAAGTACCAGCAAGTATTTCCACATTGGATACTTATTTAACACTGGACTATCCCTTTATTTTTATTCTTATTTTCTTATAACGACTTCATCGTACCTTTTGGTAGTACTGCAGATATCGCTGATTTCTGTACTGTCACTTCAGCTTGATCGTTCAAAGCGATAACCACAAAGTCTTTGTCATCGGCAACCTTGGTAATTTTACCAACCAGACCACCTTGAGTAAGTACTTCATCACCCTTGGCCAATGCACCCATTAGATTTTTGTGCTCTTTCACTCGCTTGGCTTGTGGACGGTAAATTAAGAAATAAAATACCAAACCAAAAATACCCAGCATAATCAGCATTTCCATGCCACCACCTGCTGGTGCAGCACCGGCTGTACTTGCATGCGCACTAGAGATAAACAAACTCATAACACTTCCTCTTTAAATTTTATATTCAATTCTATTTTGTTTCGGCCAACGGCGGTACTTCTTGTCCGCGGCGAGCATAAAAATCTTGTACAAAAGCGTCTAACTGACCTTCACTGATAGCATTACGCAGCCCTTCCATAACACGCTGATAATAACGTAGATTATGGATTGTGTTGAGTCGTGCACCTAAAATTTCATTACACTTGTCTAAGTGATGTAAATAGGCTCGAGAATAATTTTCGCACGTATGACAATCACATTCAGGATCCAGCGGACCCGTATCTGTTTTATGGACAGCGTTACGGATTTTAACCACTCCACCGGTAATAAACAAATGGCCATTTCGTGCATTACGTGTTGGCATTACGCAGTCAAACATATCAATACCACGACGAACAGCCTCAACCAAGTCTTCAGGTTTACCAACACCCATCAAATAACGAGGCTTGTCTTCTGGCATTTTATAAGCGCAATGGTCAAGAATACGGATCATGTCTTCTTTTGGCTCGCCCACAGAAAGGCCGCCTAATGCATAACCGTCAAAGCCTATTTCTTCGAGGCCTTTTTGCGATTCTGCACGTAACTCTGGGTACATACCACCTTGGATGATCCCGAATAACGCTGCAGGATTATCGCCATGACCTTCTTTGGAACGCTTAGCCCAGCGAAGTGACAACTCCATTGAATCTCGAGCTTCTTTTTCAGTTGCAGGATAAGGCGTACATTCGTCAAAAATCATCACGATATCTGACCCCAAATCGCACTGAACCTGCATTGCCTTCTCTGGTGATAGCATGATTTTTTCACCGTTTACTGGAGACTTAAACAGCACTCCTTCTTCTGTGATTTTACGCATCGCGCCAAGACTGAATACCTGAAAACCGCCAGAGTCAGTTAAAATAGGCTTATCCCAATTCATAAAATCATGTAGATCACCGTGTTGTTTGATGATCTCAGTGCCAGGACGCAGCATCAGATGGAAAGTGTTACCCAAGCAAATTTGTGCACCAGTGCCCTTTAACTCATCGGGTGTCATGCCTTTTACCGTGCCATAGGTTCCCACAGGCATAAATGCAGGCGTCTCAACAACACCTCTTTCAAAAATCAAGCGACCACGACGGGCTTTACCATCGGTACGATCTAATTCAAATTTCATTGTTACCTCAAAGTCGGAAAAACAGTCCAACTGTTAATAGTTGCTAACAGCAAGTTAGGTTAGCAAACAGGTGAAAAAAACCGCCCAATTCTACCTTGTTTGACAAAGCAATTCTAATTATTGGGTCAAAATTTGTGTTTTAAAGTACACGCCCAATAAAACCCAGTGAATAGAGACAAAAAACCCAGCTAATGCTGGGCTTTGTTTATGAACGAGTTTGTTTCGTTAAAAACATCGCATCACCATAACTGAAAAAGCGATAACGCTGCTCAATCGCTTGGTGGTATGCATTCATAATATGGGTTTGACCGGCAAAGGCACTGACCAACATAATCAAGGTGGACTCAGGTAGGTGAAAGTTTGTCACCATGGCATCCACAACTTTGAACTCATACCCTGGATAGATAAAAATATCCGTGTCTCCAGTAAACGCTTGTAGTTCTCCACCATGCACTTTGGCGGCAGACTCTAAAGAACGCACTGATGTGGTTCCAACTGCAATGACTCGACCACCTTTAGCCTTCGCTGCTGCAATTGCTTCAACAACCGATTCTGGCACCTCAATGTATTCAGAGTGCATCACATGCTCATCAACCGAATCAACTCTCACAGGCTGAAAAGTACCTGCGCCAACATGTAGCGTGATAAATGCGGTTTCTACACCTTTGTCTTTGATCTGTTGTAATAGCTTTTCATCAAAATGTAGACCGGCCGTTGGCGCAGCAACAGCGCCTGGCTTCTCATTGTATACAGTTTGGTAGCGTTGCTTGTCTTCTTCTTCGTCGGGTCTGTCAATGTATGGCGGCAAAGGCATATGACCAATTTCTTCCAAAATGCTCAATACACCTTGCTCTGCATGAAACTCTAGCTCGAACAATTCGCCTTGACGCCCCAACATAGTTGCTTCGGCTTTGTCTTCTAAGATAAGCGTTGCACCCGCCTTTGGTGACTTACTTGAGCGAATATGTGCCAGCACTCTATGTTCATCAAGTACTCGCTCCACTAATACCTCAACTTTTCCGCCCGTAGACTTTTGTCCAAACATACGTGCGGGGATAACTTTAGTATTATTGAAGATCATGATGTCATTGGGTTGCAGCATCTCCAAAATATCAGTAAAGACCTTATGTGAAATTTCGCCGCTATCCCCATCGAGCGCCAATAAACGACTACTTGAACGTTCTTTTTTGGGGTGACGAGCAATTAATTCATCGGGAAGTTCAAAACTAAAATCAGCTACGCGCATGACAACATCTCATGTAAGAAAATAGGCGCCAAGTCTAGTGATCCTAATGGGGTAAATCAAGTGCTTGTAACCTTGCACAAATAGCATTAACCTAGCGTGGTTGCGGTTAGCCTAAAGAAACTAAAACTACCAGCTTGGTAAAAAAACTAACGCTAATATTTTTTAATTTTAAAAACAGCAACTTATTATATAAAGCAGTTCAGAGGTGTCGCTTGTTGTTGAATAAATACGTGGAGTTAAGGCGTTAATCGTGGCCAGACAATTAAATTTATTGATTGTAAACTCAAGTGAGCAAGAGCGAAACACAATAAAAAATACACTACAGAAATTAGATGTCTTCACTTTTATCGAATGTGAGGACAGTCAAAATGCGCTGCAATTTTTGAAAAAACAAGCGGTTGATGTGGTAATTTCTGGACTAGATGTAGGGAAAATTGACGGCTGGCGCTTTTCACGTATGGTGCGTTCTGGGCTGCTCAATACACCTAAAAACACCCCGATTGTGCTCATTCCTCCGATATACTGCGAGCGTATTGCAGAAACAACTGCACGTAGTTATAGCATAGATGCTGTATTACCTTTTGAGCGACATGCAGCATTGCCCCAAGTGTTGGCCAATGTGCTATCTACTCACTTAGAAAAAAGCAGCCGTTTAAACTTGTTGCTTATGGAGCCAAAGCAACAACGCGCCGAGGAAATATGCGAACATTTGGCGCTTAATTTTGCCTGTACACATGTTAATACAACGCAAGATGCGCTATCACTGTTCAGGCAAAGCAGCTTCGCCATTATTTTACTAGATGCCACAGCGACTCGTGCCCCCGCAGCCAAGGAGCTGGTGACACATATTTTAAAGCACAACCCCAATCAAGCAATTGTAACGATTATTGATAGTCGTGATGCTGACTACGCTGAACAACTCCTGTTGCTTGGAGTGACTGACTTTGTTCGTGAACCTTACGATATATCTATTTTGAGTAAAGTGTGTGATCACGCTGCGCGACGCGAAGATTTCATGGTGAGCTATGCCGAATTTGAAGAGAAGGTATCACAATTAAGCCGCAGCGAACAAAGCTATAAAGAGCTATTTTCAGCGCACCAACGGATCCTGCTACACCTGAATACCGTTGTTATGGAACTTGACCAAGAGGGGTTAATCCGCTTTATCAATCCTGCGTGGGAAACACTCTCAGGCCATGGTATCAAAAGCAGTCTCAATAAGTCGTTATGTGAATTTGTCACCGAAGAATATCAGCATGCATTGGAAAAGGTCCTTGGAAAAATCATAACAGGCTCACAGCATCAAGCAAAAATCGAACTACAGATTTGCCACCAAAAGCAAAGGCACATATGGGTAGAATGCCGATTCCAATTAATTAAAAACAGTACCAGCAGAGCTACGATCACAGCGACCTTAGATAACATTCATGAGCGCAAACAAGCTGAGCTACAACTTAGGCATTTAGCACTACACGATACCCTAACGGGGCTGCACAATCGATATTACTTTGACCAACAGTTACAACATATATGCTCATCTGTTGCGTCAAACCGCAAAATTGAGCATGCGTTGCTATATATCGATTTAGATCATTTTAAAATCATAAATGACAGCAAGGGGCATCAACAAGGTGATATCGTTCTCAAAGAAGTATCACAGTTATTTGGCGAAAACATCAGTGATGAGCACTTGATATTCCGAATTGGTGGCGATGAATTCGCGATCATTTTAAGCAATACGAATCTACTGGATGCGCATTTAGCAGCCGAAGGGATATGTATGGCAATAGAAAAGCATAAGTTTCATTCGGAAGAAAACAGTTACTCGATTAGCTGCTCTATCGGGTTGACGCAAATCACTATCGACAACCATGATGCTAACGAGTGTCTCAAGCAAGCGGATATTGCTTTATATGTGGCCAAGAGTCTAGGCCGAAATTTAGTGCATTGTTACAGTAAAGAAGATGCCAAAAGCAGTACCTTACAATCAGGATTAGAATGGGGGCATAGCGTTCGTGAAGCCTTGCAAAATAATCTAATTGAATTGCACTACCAACCGATATGGGACTTTAAAAACAACAAGATTGCTTACTTTGAAGCTCTACTGCGATTAGTCGTCAAAGGCGAGCTGATTTATCCAAACCAGTTTATTCCCGCTTTGGAGCTGCTCAATGACACCTTCCTAATGGACCAATGTGTCATTAAGCACGCGATTGCTTCTGTTGCGCAACACCCAGAGTTAAACCAAGTGGCGATTAACTTATCCGCTCAGTCGTTTTTAGACGAACGTTTACTGCCGCATATTCAAACCTGCTTAGTTGAGCATCAGGTTGCCGCCGAACGTATCATTTTTGAAATAACTGAGTCTGCAAGTATCAAAAACCTAACCGCAACTCAGGCCATGATCGCAAAGCTCAATCAACTAGGCTGTCATTTTTCTATTGATGACTTTGGTACTGGATTCAGCACATTTAGTTATTTAAAACAACTACCTGCACAACATGTAAAAATCGATGGTTCATTCGTTAGAGACATGCTCAATGACCCTATTGATTTAGCACTGGTCAAAGCGGTGCATGACATCAGCCATTCGCTAGATAAGCGTTCGGTAGCAGAGTACGTTGAAAATTACGAAATATTTAAAGCACTAAAGGAGATTGGTGTTGATTACGCACAAGGCTTCTATATTGCCAAGCCTATGCCAATTGAAAAATTAAAAGTAGCTATCCCAACTATTTTAGCTAGCAAAACAATCCGATAACAAATATATACAAAAGTCGACTTTTTCTTCCTATAAACTCATCTATAATTACTTTACATGGTGCTGTCCAGCTAAGTTATTGATTTTACCACTTTAACTGGACATTCAAAGGATTGAGCTACATCACCTTATGGACGTCTAGGAGTGTAATTATGAGCCAGTTAATGATTTTTTTGTTTATTATCAACATATTGGTAGCAATTCAGTGCTATCGAAATGCACGATTAAAGGGCTACCCAAGTAAAGTTTTTACTATATTGGGCTTGGTCCCCTACTTTAACTTGGTTGTTTGGGTCTATCTACTGTTTTTACCCGACCTTAGCTCAGCCAGTAAATTTGAACCTTCCTAACATATTGTGGGCGCGATGCGCCCTGATTTTTTAGCTTTTCGACTGTACACATTGTACATTGACGAACTCAGAAACTTGCTCACTAAACAGACGAAAGTCTCTAATTCTTCCTGTCGTTTTGCGCCACAATAAACCAATTTCACGGTATGCATCACCCAGAGTATCGCGTGCCACCATTGGCTTGCCATTTAAGATCCCAGCATTTATCGCCATTTGGGGTAAAAATGTCACACCATTTTGATATTCAACCATGCTCAACAAAGTATGCAAATTAGCAGCCTCAAAAGGGTTAATACAATCGCTACGGTTTAGATGGCAAGCACTCAGCGCATGACCTGTCATACAATGTTCCCGTTCGAGTAGAAAAACACTCTGCTCTGGCAACAGGTTAAAATCAGTTACATTATCTGCAATATGGTAGTCTTTGTGGTGGACCAATGAAAAATGGTCTTTAGCAAGCACCTGCGTATGAAAACGTTCCGTACGATAAGGTAGTGCTAGCATCGCCATATCAATGTGTCCATGTTCCAGCTTATCCAGCAACCTATCACTTGTATCCTCCACAAGTACCAGTTGTAGTTGCTCAAAATGTTGTTTACAGAATTGATAAAGCGGCGCTGCGATAAAACTGGCGACTGTAGGAATAACCCCCAAAGTTAACTTACCACTAAGCGGGTGCTTGTAACTTTTGGTAAGCTCCTTGACGCTCATGGTATCGGCAATGATCTTCTTTGCACGTGTAACCACTTCCTCACCAATATCAGTAAACATCAAGCTGCGATTCTCACGCTCAATTAACTGACAACCTAGGGTTTCTTCTAAGGTTTGAATGGCACTACTTAGTGTGGATTGACCAATAAAACAGGCCTCGGCCGCACGGCCAAAGTGCTGATGCTGATGTACAGCAATAAGATATTGGAGTTGCTTAATACTGGGCAGGTTATTCACTATGGACAAGTTTTATTAAGGTATACAATGATGTCAGTATAACCCTGATGTACAACGAGTAAAACCTTCTTTAGATGCCCATAAATAAAAAGACCCCAGCACTTAAGTGCTGAGATCTTTTCAAGCTAAAAGTCTGTCTTTCTAAGCTACACGCCGAACGCGGTTCTTAGAATGTAGAATATAACAATAGCAAGAGCAGCACCAACTGGCAATGTGATCACCCAAGAAACTACAATGTTTCTGATCACACCCATGTTTAATGCAGCGATACCACGTGCCATACCCACACCCAACACGGCACCTACCAGTGTTTGAGTTGTCGAAATTGGCAAACCAGTACCTGATGCAATTACCACTGTTGATGCAGCTGCAAGTTCAGCAGCAAAACCGCGGCTTGGCGTTAGGTGTGTAATACCTTCACCGATAGTTTTAATTACTTTCTTACCTAGAATAGCTAGACCTGCAACAATACCTAGGCCACCTAGTGGTAAAATCCACCAAGCAAGTGCGGCTTTCTTCGCCATCACACCGTCATTTTCTACGATGTTCACAACCGCAGCAAGAGGACCAATCGCGTTTGCTACGTCATTTGAACCATGTGCAAAAGCCATACAACAAGCTGTTAGTACCATAAGCACCGCAAATACTTTCTCAACGTTGTTGAACTGCATTTGCTTGTCAGCTTTAGGGTCCATCTTCAAACGTGCGATAGCAATCTTGCCTATGATACCTACCAACACAGCAATACCAATCGCTAGTGCGTAGCCTTCAACTGTGCCAAGGTTAATACCAACGTGCTTCAGACCCTTTTTGATGGTCACTAGTGACATCACAAAACCCGCAAGACCCATATAGATAGGTACGTAGCGTTTCGCGTTTTGCAATGGTGCTGAGGTATCAAAAATCAGTTTTTGCGCGCTCATGAAGATCAGGTACGCTATGAAACCCGATATCGCAGGCGTCACAACCCAACTACCTACAATCCCAGCCACTTTACCCCATTGAATCGCCTCTGTGCCTACTGCAACTAAGGCAAAGCCAATGATTGCACCAATGATTGAGTGTGTTGTTGATACCGGCCACCCTAACACTGAGGCCAATAGTAACCAAGCGCCCGCCGCAAATAATGCCGAGATCATTCCTAAAACCATTAATTCAGGAATATCCACAAATGGAGCTGCGTCAATGATCCCTTTACGAATGGTTGACGTTACTTCACCGCCCGCTAGATACGCGCCAGCAAATTCAAAGATCATAGCAATTAAGATTGCTTGTTTAATGGTTAGTGCTTTTGAACCAACCGATGTACCCATCGCATTAGCAACGTCATTTGCGCCAATGCCATAAGCCATAAAGAAACCAACTGCTGCTGCAATAAGCACCAGCATGGTACCGTAGGATGCAATGATATCCATTGTAAAACCTTACTTTGTAAACTTCGTAATTTGAATTAACGTGCGAGCATCAGCTCTAAGCGAGAACCAACGCGTTCAGCGATATCGGCAAGTTCACCCACCCATTCGATGATCTTGTACAAGAACATCACATCAACAGGGTTTAACTCCCCTTCAACAGCGCGTAACTCTTGGCGGATTCTTATTTGCATTTCATCCGTATCTTGCTCGATCGCATCCAATTCGACCAACATGTTTTCTACCAAAGTTACTTCACGGCCACGGAAGCCTGTTTCTAATAGTTCATCAAGTTCATTAATGGCTTTAGAGGCTTGCTTTGTCGCATCAACACAACGTTTTAAGTAAGCTAGGAATTCTGTTTGAATTTCTTCTGGAATTACCATTTCGCGACCAACAACACGACCTGCGATGTCTTTCGCTTTATTCGCTATTTTGTCTTGATGGGTAATTAGCTCAAGTAGATCGGTACGTTCTACAGGCATGAATAAACCACGAGGCAACTGTAAACGAACTTCTCGTTTTAGTTTATCTGCTTCGCGCTCATAATTGCGGATTTGTACACGTAGCGCTTCGGCTTCGGTCCATTCCCCTTTAAAAACATGATCAAAAAACGGCACTAAAGCTTTACTTGCTTTGTGAACAATTTTGATGTGTTCTTCGATTGGTTTAATAGGTGATTTTGCAAAAACCCCTAAAAACGCATTTGTAGGCATAACTGACCCTTAAATCATATTTATATGCTTTGCGGTATGTAATTTTACAGCATTGAGCGTCATTGTGAACGATTTTTATCGGTAAGATAAATTAAGCTGAGCTTAACGACTAAAGTTAAGCTCAGCTTGGATGATGTGAGTTATAGAGATTTTTCTATATCTTCTTGAGATGTATGGCGAATATCTTTGCCATTAACAAAATAAATGACATATTCTGCGATGTTTTGGCAACGATCACCAATGCGCTCTAAAGAGCGAACAGACCAAATTAAATCCATGATTTTTGGAATCGAGCGAGGGTCTTCCATCATGTAAGTCATAATTTGACGTGTTAACGCTTCGTATTCTCTATCTACTTTGGCATCTTCTTTGTGTACTTCAAAGGCACGTTGAGCGTCCATTCTTGCAAATGCATCAAGAACATCATGAAGCATTTTCGATACTTGACGACCCATGTTCTCAATATTTACCAATAAATCTTGCTGATCCTTTGTAAATGAGTCTAATGCTACGCGAGCGATACGCTCCGCTTCATCGCCAATACGCTCAAGGTCTGCAATGGTTTTTGCTATCGCAACCACCAGACGCAAATCACTCGCTGCAGGCTGACGCTTAGCAATGATACGCGTACACTCTTCATCAATATTCACTTCCATTGCGTTGACTTTGTAGTCATTTTCACTGACTTTGCGGGCTTTTTCGGCATCGCAATCATTGACTGCATCAAGCGCTAAATTCAGCTGTTGCTCTACCAAGCCCCCCATGCTCAGCACATGGTTGCGTACATTTTCTAGTTCTTCATTGAAGCGACCAGAGATATGTTTATTTAGATTGTGTTCCATATTTTTCCCCTATGTCAGCCGCTTAACCGTAACGACCTGTAATGTAGTCTTCGGTTTTCTTCTTCGATGGGGTCGTGAATAGCGTGTTAGTATCTGCATATTCAATCAGCTCACCCATGTACATGAACGCGGTCTGATCCGAAACACGAGCAGCCTGTTGCATGTTATGCGTAACAATCACCACTGTGTATTTATTCTTAAGATCGTTTATTAATTCTTCGATAACCAAAGTAGAAATAGGGTCCAATGCTGAGGTTGGCTCATCCAGCAGTAGTACTTCTGGCTCAATTGCAATAGAACGTGCAATAACCAAACGCTGTTGCTGACCACCCGATAACCCAAATGCACTGTCGTGTAGACGATCTTTAACTTCATCCCACAACGCGGCACCACGTAAAGACTTTTCAACTACTTCATCTAGCTTACGCTTATCTTTGATCCCCTGTAAGCGTAACCCATAAACAACGTTTTCGTATATTGATTTAGGAAACGGGTTTGGACGCTGAAACACCATGCCTACATTACGACGTAACGCCGCAACATCTACACGTTTGTCGTAAATGTTTTGCCCTTGCAAAATAATTTCGCCTTCGATACGACAACTATCAACTAAGTCATTCATACGGTTGATACAACGTAACAAGGTTGATTTACCACAGCCTGATGGACCGATAAACGCAGTCACCTGACCTTTTGGGATCAACATGTTGACCTTGCTCAGCGCTTGCTTATCACCATAGTAAAGATCTAGGTCTTTGATTTGCAGAGACGTTTGCTCTGGTGTCAAATTTGCAAGATCGAGCTTTTTTTGGCCATTGGCCTGATTAACTTCTGGAGCTACTGTAATCATTACTTTTACCTACTTAAAATCTTTACTATTAATGTTCAAGTGATCTAAATTTTTCACGCAAGTGGTTGCGAATGCCAATTGCTGTGATGTTTAGGGCGATGATCACCGTCACTAACAAAAATGCTGTTGCATATACTAACGGTCGTGCGGCTTCGACATTCGGACTTTGGAAACCTACATCATAAATATGGAAGCCTAAGTGCATAAACTTACGATCTAAATGAATATATGGGAAGTTTCCATCCAACGGCAGTGTCGGTGCCATTTTCACAACCCCTACCAACATCAGTGGTGCGACTTCACCTGCAGCCCGCGCAACGGCCAAAATCAGTCCGGTCATAATCGCAGGGCTTGCCATTGGCACGACGATACGCCATAGCGTTTCAGCCTTAGTAGCACCGAGTGCTAGTGAACCATGACGCACCGTGCTTGGAATGCGCGATAAGCCTTCTTCGGTTGAAACAATAACCACAGGCAAGGTCAAAATAGCTAATGTTAATGCAGACCAAATTACCCCAGGTGTACCAAACACAGGGCTAGGTGCGGCTTCTGGATAAAATAATTGGTCAATTGAGCCTCCTAACATGTAGACGAAAAAGCCCAGACCAAATACACCGTATACAATCGAAGGAACACCAGCCAAATTAATTACCGCGATGCGGATCATTTTTGTCACCGCATTTTTTGCGGCATATTCGTGTAAGTAGATTGCAGCTACCACTCCAAATGGTGTCACGATCACAGCCATCAACATAACCATAAATACCGTACCAAATATCGCTGGGAACACCCCACCTTCGGTATTAGCTTCACGCGGGTCATCGCTGATGAATTTTCCAATTTGTGAAATATAGTGACCAACCTTGGCAAAATAACTCATATTATTCGGGAACCAAACATCAAGCACTTGATATAAAGGTAAGGTAACGAGTTCACCACGCATGTCTCGAACAATTACCTGATCACGTTTCGCCTGCTTGCGTAATTCAAATAAACGTTCTTCTAATACCTTATACTCTTCACGTAACTGTGCTCGACGTGTCTGTAGTTCAGCCATTCGTTCATCAGTTAACGCATTATCAAGTACGTAGCCCTTTTCTTTTAAGCGCATACGCTCAAGTTCATAGTTAATATGGCCAATATCGCCATTTTGTAGATCTAGCGCTTCGTCATTGAGCTCTACTGCGCGCTCAACAAGCTCATACAAGCGCTCAATGGCATTGTTTTCAACCACTTTGCCATCTTCAATCACCTGTTCTACATAACCATAGAAGTTACCATTTTTGCTACGCTCAAATACCGCGAGATTTGCAGGTGTTGATTGCTGCTGTATATCCGTTGAAAGCACCCAACGGAAATCCAACTCAACGTATTCACGGTTACCCGTTTTAATCAACAAGCGTTCGATAAACTCTTGGTCGTAAGCTGATAAATCATAACCTGCTGCCTCTAGTCGAGATTTAGGCACTTGCTCACGATCGTAAATCTCACCTATGACGACTTGTTTCGCAACAGAGCCATCTAAATGCATCTCTACAACCTGAGATGGCCAGAAAAAGCTTAAACCTTTCCAAGCTATCATTGCCAATAGGCCGAGCACCGAAATCAAGCTAATACTTACTGCACCACCTGTCATCCAGATCCACGGAGACCCTGACTTAAACCACTGTTTTACCATGTCATGAACTCCAACTATTACATCGAGCTATATTTTTCACGAAGCTGCTGACGGACAAACTCAGCAACCGTGTTAAATACAAAGGTGAAAATAAATAATACAAATGCCGCAAGGAACAGAATACGATAGTGTGAACTGCCAACTTCTGACTCAGGCATTTCAACCGCGATATTCGCAGCCAACGTACGCATTCCTTGGAAAATACTCCAATCCATAATTGGCGTATTACCGGTGGCCATCAATACGATCATGGTCTCGCCCACCGCACGTCCTAACCCCATCATAACCGCAGAGAAAATGCCTGGACTTGCTGTTAGTAGTACCACTCTAACCAGTGTCTGCCATTGAGTTGCACCAAGCGCTAACGAACCATTTGATAAGTGTTTAGGGACACTGAAAACAGCGTCTTCAGCGATAGAGAAAATAGTCGGTATTACGGCAAAACCCATAGCGATACCAACCACCAATGAGTTTCGTTGGTCAAAGGTTAGGCCCAATTCATTGGTCAAATATTGACGCACATTACCATCGAACATCCAATCTTCTACGCTGCCGCTAATTGCAAACGACACCCAGCCGACAATTAACACCACTGGGATCAGCAGGATTGAGTGCCAGCCTTCCGGTATAACATGTTGAATCTTTTCTGGTAACTTAGTCCACAAGAAGGCCGTGCCTATCATTGCCGCAGGTAGCAACAGTAACAAGGCGACAATAGCTGGGAGATGAGTTTCTATCAGCGGAGCCAACCAAAGGCCAGCTAAAAATCCGAGAATTACGGTTGGCAACGCTTCCATTATCTCTACCGTAGGCTTTACCACGCGACGCAGCTCACTAGACATAAAGTAGGCTGTATATACGGCCGCTGAAAGCGCAATAGGTACAGCAAATAACATGGCATACATGGCCGCTTTAATCGTACCAAAAGAAATTGGCACTAAAGAAAACTTCGATTCAAAATCGTCTGATGCTGATGTTGATTGCCAAATATAATCTGGCTCTGGGTAGCCTTCGTACCAAACTTCTTGCCACAATGCCGACCAAGTAACTTCAGGGTGCTCGTTATGTACATCAAACACTGACAGTTTGTCATCTGCAACGATCAGCACCGCATTGGAGCGTGGAGAAACGGCAAATGATTGAATTGCCCCTTCACTGACCTTACCCTGCCATAAATGTGCTTCACTTGTGGTGTAATAAAGGCCTAAGTCACCGCTGTTGTTTGTCGTAAAGAATGTGCGTCGGTAATACTCGCTGTAGATATCAACATCACTATTTTTGCTGGTTTCAAATGCTCTGATTTTTTGAAATTTACGTCCTGTATCAGAGTTCACTTCAAACCATTGTGACACCTCACCGTTGTCATTTGCTAACATAAGAGAGTTAGCACCCGCTAGCAGAGATGTACCTACTAAATTAGCATTCTCTTCATTTGCTGCCAAAACTTGTATTTGTTCAACATCGCTTGGGTAACGAGTATCAAAAATATAGACTTGATTGGCTGAACGAACGAAAGTACGAGTTGTATCAGGGGTGATCAATAGTTCATCTATACGGCCATCAATTTCTAACTCAGTACGCTCAACCACCCACTCGACTTCACCACTAAACATATTTTCTTCTGCCACGAATGAGGCAAAGATAAGGCGTTTATCTGCAGTGAGAGCAATCACAGCGGTTTTATCTTCATAATGGCTAAAAGCAAAACGTTTAATTGCTTTTTCCTGCTCATCAACAAGCAATTGTTTGCCATCTAGAGGGTAGCTTAAGCGTGGTGAAATCACGCGTTCGTTACCAGGAAAAGTAACTAAAAACGAAGGTTTTACTAACTGAACCTGACCATTGTCCAGTCCATAAGCATACTGGCCTAAAAAAGGGGCACTTTTTGCTGCACTGGTTACTTGGCCATCTAAATTTACGGATAAGCGCTCAATTAACCCGCCCGCTTGCTGTCCCTTTACCTGATAAAAGTCGACATGTCCTGTACGACTAAGCAAGTACGCAATCTCAGTTTGCTCCTCAATACCAATGCCCACATATTGTTGTGCGCTACTCAACGTCACATCAACACGCTTCTCTACTTTTGCGGACTCAAATATAGGCTGAACAACATAGAGTAAATAGAAGAAGATCAGCAACAATGCGATCAATACCATCACTCCACCAGCTGATATACCAAACTGTGCAAACCGATCTTTGAATAGACGGCTTCTATCCGTTCTAAAAGACGGTTGCTGCGGATTTGAAGACATCAAAACACCCTTTCATTTTAAAGTTGGCGGGCATTATATTTCATCAAGATGACAGTTATGTTACACCGTGCTCAGTGGAATATTATAATATCGGGTACAATTTGTGACTAAATTATTGCTAACATAGCATAAAAGGGATTGTTTTCATTTCTTTACAAACCAAAGGGGAATTGGATTGGACATCATAAATTGGTGAACTAATCTTAGAACGCGGAATCTACCATTGAGGCTATGTATAAGGATCATCCCTCACATATCGAAGCCGCTTTTTTCCACCGCTATGTAGTTATTCATGGCAAAAATAATAAGAGACACGCATTATGAAGCAGTTAGTTTTAACAATAATTGGAAAAGACCGACCCGGTCTAGTTGAAGAAATATCTTCAGCCGTGCTTGCACATCACGGCAACTGGCTCACCAGTAATCTCAGCCACTTGGCAGGACAATTTGCAGGGATAGTTCAAGTTGAAGTTGCCGAAGAACACTTACAAGAACTTCGTGATGGTTTGGCTGCTTTGCCAGGATTAGACGTAAGAATGGAAAGCGGTGATGTAATACGAGAGCAAGAATTACCTGAAACCATTAATTTAGTGATCACAGGCAATGACCGCCCAGGAATTGTACAGGAACTAGCAACTGTGATCCGCCATAAAGGCGCCAACATTACGCATTTAAATTCAAGGCAGCAAAGTGCCCCTAATTGGGGCGTACCAATATTCAGTGCCTTTGCAACCGTAACGCTACCTGTCGGCATGAATAAAGACAGTGTAATTAATGCGCTAGAGTCAATAACTAGTGACCTAATTGTCGATATAGAAACAGAGTAACTCCTCTCATACACTAACAAGCGTATTGATTTTATTGCCACGAACAGATCGTATGACAAGTTGTCGTTTTAGAAGACACTTGTCATACCGCCGTCACATTATGGACCTATATTTGACGCAGCTAATTTGTCGTGGATATCAACATGCAGGCTCTACCTTCTCAACCGAAAACTGTTAGTTATTTTGCAAAAGAATTAAGTTGGCTATCATTTAACGAACGCGTATTACAAGAAGCTAAAGATAGCAGCAACCCAATCATAGAGCGGATACGCTTTCTGGGGATTTTTTCAAACAATCTCGACGAGTTTTTTCAAGTACGTGTTGCTGATGTAAAGCGGCGCGTTCTGCTTAATAACTTACCCAATACTAATTTTGATGAAGATGAAGCGCTGCTTAGCCAAATAAATCAAAAAGTACTACAGCTTGGTAAAAAGTTTACCCATATTCACCAGCAGATTTTGAGTGACCTTGAGAAATATCACATCCACTTAAGTCGACCTCAAGAGCTATCGGAATTTCATCAAACTTGGCTCAAGCGTTATTTTGAAGACCAGGTCTTACCCAATATGTCACCCATGTTGCTGATAGAAAGCAAAGACTATTCGGACAACATGAACGACACGATGACCTATCTGTTTGTGCACATGAATGGTGAGAAGCAACATTATGCCTTACTAGAAGTGCCTACCGACCGACTTGCTCGATTTGTACAGCTTCCACCTGAACGCTCACGACGCCAAAAGCACATCGTGATGTTGGATGACATCGTGCAGTTCTTTTTGCGCGATGTTTTTAACAGCTTCTTTCATTTCGACAGTATTGAAGGCTACGCCATTAAGCTGACCAGAGATGCTGAATACAATCTTGACGATGAAATAGAAGAAGGACTGCTAGACAAAATGTCAAAAGGCCTGAAACAAAGGCTATATGCCGAGCCGGTCAGGTTGGTATACGATGAGTCAATGCCAGAAGAAATGCTCAAGGTGATGAAAAAGCGCCTCGGTGTAACCCATCAGGATGCACTTATCCCAGGAGGGCGTTATCGCAACTTCAGAGACTTCATTGCTTTTCCGAATGTTGGTCGCCGTCACTTAGAAAACAAGCCACTGCCACCGCTGCAAAGCCAAGCATTTAAGCACCATGAAAGCGTGTTTTCAGCAATCTCTGAGCAAGACATTTTGCTCTATTACCCCTATCACACTTTCAATCATTTGCTGGAGTATGTTCGCCAAGCAGCTTTTGACCCTCATGTTACTCAAATTAAGGTCAATATATATCGTGTTGCAAGCAACTCCAGAATGGTCGCTTCGCTTATCAATGCCGCAAAAAATGGCAAACACGTCACGGTCATGGTCGAGTTAAAAGCCCGCTTTGACGAGCAGAATAATATCGAGTGGGCTAAGCGCTTAAGTGAAGCAGGGATCAAGGTAATGGTCGGGATCCCTGCTCTAAAGGTGCACAGTAAACTGTGTGTGATCCATCGTCGTGAAAAGGGCAAGATTATCAAATATGCGCACATAGGCACGGGTAATTTTCATGAGAAAACCGCAAAAATTTACACCGACTTCAGTCTGTTTACTAAACATCAGGATATTTGTGAAGAATGTGACAGCGTATTTCGTTTTATTGAAAGTAGCTATCGTCCTTTTCATTTTGAACACCTAATGATCTCGCCACTGAACGCGCGAGATCGTATTCTTGATTTAATTGACCAAGAAATGAAGCACGCCGAGCAAGGTAAGATTGCTCGAATAACCATTAAAATAAATAACTTGGTCGATAAACAACTGGTTGATAAATTGTATTTTGCGGCCCGTCTTGGCGTTAAAGTCAGAATTATTGTACGAGGCATGTGCGCTCTGGTACCAGGTTTGCCACGCTTTAGCGAAAACATTAAAGTGATCAGCATCGTTGACCGCTTTTTAGAGCATCCTCGTGTGATGGTATTTGAAAACTTAGGGCACCCTTTAGTTTTCATTTCTTCTGCTGACTGGATGACTCGCAACCTTGATCATCGTGTTGAGGTGGGGGTGCCCATATACAGTGAAGAATTGAAACAACTCATCATTGATATCCTTGAGCTACAATTTCGCGACCGCACCAAAGCTCGAATTATCGATGCAGAGCAAAAAAATCAATACGTAAGACGCGGTAACCGCAAAAAAATCCGCTCACAAATTGCCATATATGACCACCTTAAAAAATGGGAAAGTAACAAGAGTTCACTATGACAGAATACCCCTCTATTGCGGCCGTAGACTTAGGCTCAAACAGCTTTCATTTATTGGTTGCAAGAGAAGTTGATGGTAGCTTTCAGGTGCTTCATAAAGAAAAGCAACGCGTTAATCTAGCGGCAGGGCTTAATGCCGATATGACGCTCAGTGTGGCAGCCATGGAAAGAGCATTGGCGGTACTGAAACAGTTTGCCGCCACGTTACAAAACTTTCCCCATAGTCATGTACAAGTCGTCGCAACTTATACACTGAGAAATTGCAAAAATATTCAACAATTTCTGGTCAAAGCCAAAGCGTGCTTCCCATTTAAAATCAACGTTATTTCAGGCCAAGAAGAAGCTAGGCTCATTTACCAAGGTGTTGCAAACTATGAACACAGTGACGGTAACCGCCTAGTCATTGATATTGGTGGTGGCAGTACAGAGCTTATCATTGGTGAGCATTTCACGCATAAGTTACTGACTAGTAGAAATATGGGCTGCGTGAATATCAGTAAACAATTTTTTGCCAATGGGCGCCTATCTGAAAAGCGCTTTATTAAAGCACAAATTCGTGCTGAACAATTATTAGAACCGATTACCGCCAGTTATAAAAAGATGGGCTGGCAACGCTGCTATGGCACCTCTGGCACCATCAAAGCACTGCATGCGATTGCGGTACAGTTTGGCTACAACACGCTAACTTATGAGGTGCTGATTAAAATCAAAGCCCTTATCCTAGAATCTAAAAGCTGTGATACCCTACTCATTGAAGGGTTGTCTGAGGAGCGAAAGTCCAGCATCGCTGGCGGTCTTGCGGTACTCCTTGCAGTATTTGCTCAGTTGAATATTCACGAGCTTCACTACTGCGATCATGCACTGCGCGATGGTCTGTTACACGAAATATCGCAAAATGACGAGTTTGATATACGTACTCGCACAATTCAAACACTCAGTGAGCACTACAATGTCGATACCCAGCATAGTGCAAACATTTGTCATACGCTCAAACAATTTTACCAGCAGCTCAGTGCAAATTGGTCATTGCAAAAGCTCGACTTGCAACTGCTTTGCTGGGCCGCACAACTGCATGAAGTGGGTCTCGTTATCAATTCATCGGGGCTACACCGCCATAGCGCCTACATTGTCAGTAACAGCCAACTGCCAGGTTTTACACAAGAGCAACAGCAGGTGCTGAGTTATCTCATCCGATTTTATCGGAAAAAAATCAAAATGAGCGAACTGAAACTGTGTAGTGCAATAGAAATGGTTAAGTTTTCACGCTTATTAAGTTTATTTAGACTCGCGGTATTACTCAATGCCAAACGTCAAGACACACTCATTCCCGAGGTAAAATTGAGCAGTTATGCAGATACTTTGCTTGTTGAATTTAACAGTGGTTGGCTAAAGGAGCATACATTGATGGCGGCTGACTTGGCTCAAGAACAACATCATTTGAAAAAGTTAAATATATCTTTGAGTTACACTTAGCTTTTTACGACCGAAAAGACATCATCCCCATATTCTCGGCTTTCCATAGCTAAATCATACAAGTATTTGGTTTTTGTTGCTGGGCGAATGGCCTGTAGGATCATTTCAGCTTCTTGCCAATCATTCTTTTCAATTGCCAGCGTCAATTGCAGCGCGCCACCCAACAAGCCTTGATAACTCAAAAGTGCGCTGCTCAGTGAACTATCTAATGAAAACTCAGCAACAATGATAGATAACTCGACCTCTAAAACCGCGTCCAATACCGACATTAAACCTATTAAATATCCCTGTTCCGCCATTTCCTCCCCGCCAGGGTGTAAAAACAACTGCATAAACTTCGCTCTCACCAAACCCATTTTGGTCAGTTCAGCTGGTTTATCAACACCTAGCTCACTTAATGCAAGCACCCTAACAAACTGCCGTATGGCATCTTCGCCAAGATAGACAACCGCCTGAGAAATCGATTTCATTTCTATCTTTTGGCTACCCGCTTTAGAGTTTGCTAATTTAAGTACTCTCGCAGTCAAGCTTAAGTCTTTTGAAACTCGCTCTTGTACCTCCCGAAAGCACAGATCCGGTTTGGCCGTACAGCGTAGCAGATCGAAAACGATTAACTTAGACGGTTCAATGTTGCCGTGATTGAGCATTTCTGGGCGAGCAAAATAAAAGCCTTGGAAATAATCAGCCCCAGCATTTTTAACAAACTCGTAGTGCTCTTGTGTCTCAATGCGCTCCACAATGATCTTAACGTCTGGGTAGCTACGTTTGAGCTTTTTAATCATCATGGTGGTTTTGATAATGGGTGTTTCGATTTCTAGCTTAATATACGACATCAGCTCAATAAGAGGCTGCCATTTGGGGTTGCCATCGTAATCATCTAGTGCAAAGCGATAGCCACGCTTGCGTAGCGCTGCCACCATTTTCACTAGCTCGGGAATATTCTTAGAGCGCTCGACAATTTCTACAACCAAATTATCTGGCTTTAACAGATTAGGCAATTCTTGGAGTAAGGACTCATCAGATAAATTAATAAAGGCACGCTGACCTGCAGCTAGTCGCTCTACACCAACAAACATCAGGGAGTTAAAAAACATTCTTCCCGTTGCTTGTCCATCAGACACTCCCATAGGAAAGGCGTTGTTATTTGAGTCCCTGTATAGTAGCTCGTACGCATGTATTTTTCGTTCGACATCAAGGATAGCTTGACGCGCTATATATTGTACGGCTGTATTTTTTACTTTCGTAACAGTGCCACTCATTAACATCTATATCCTTCTCTAGCGCATTAATAGCCGTAGCCTAAGATTCAGAATACGTGATGCTCTAGTGTCGAGCAAATAAAAGTTTAACTTTCGCAGTAAAACTCACGGCCAACTTAGTCTTTTGGTAATTGCTCATGTTCAGATTGTTAGTCTAGTATAAGCGTATGAGAACTTTAATAATGATAGCTGCTTTTTATTTTTTAAGCCCGCTGCACGCCAACACCAATACTCAGCTCACTTATAGTGTAAGTGGCTCGGGGAGCTATTATCCATATTATACACATGATCCAGAGCAACCAGGCATTCTCCCCGAGGTTGTCACCGCTATTTTAGACACGGCTAATATTGAAGGCACAAATTTACTACTACCGGCAAAGAGAACCGTTTTATACCTAGAGACGGGTAAAATAGACTTTGATCTCATCAGCCCCAGTTGGCTGAATGACCAGCAGCGAAACGACCCGCGATTTATATACTCAGATGCTATTTTATCAGTTGATGAATATATAGTTTCAACTAAAAAGCTTTCATTTGAGCCTAAGCTTAGGGGCGTTGAAGTTGGCACCGTTCGCGGTTATTACTATCACGATGATATTCACTTTGAGCGCATTGACTTTAATTCCGAAAAAGAATTGTTGCAGGCGCTTGCCAAAGGTCGTATCGACCTAGCAATTATTGGTGATCTCCCTGCCATATATTGGGCAAAAGAGTTAAATATTCCGATTTACCTCAACTCTGTTCACTCTCAAGGTGAAATGCATATGCGACTACAAGCCAAGCATAAAAAACTGCTGCCCGTGATAAATCAGGCGATTAAGACGCTGCATCAGCAAGCTTTCTTTAAAACCATCACTCAACGCTATGTTCAATCTATCCCTTCCGCTGGTACGCTGGGGCATTGAGCAGTATAATACGACTTTTGCCTACGGGAATAAGTTATGAGTATCGAGGCCACCCTCCAAACACGCAGCAACCAGCAATGTGAACTATGTACCAGCACCCATGCACTGTCCATCTATGAAGTTCCACCGGTTGTCGAAGCTCACTCGGATAAATGTGTGTATCTTTGTGAAACTTGTAAGGCGCAAGTAGAGGGCAAAACCGATTTGATCGCAAATCATTGGCATTGTTTGAACGACAGTATGTGGAGTCAAGTACCAGCTGTACAAGTCGTGGCCTATAGAATGCTAAAGCGTCTTGCTGCTGACAATGGTTGGGCGCAAGATGCGATAGACATGCTTTATCTAGAAGAGGATACCCTAAGCTGGGCACAGCAAGCGCTGGCTGAGGAAGAAGATATTGTGCACCTTGATAGTAATGGCGTGCGATTAAGTGCGGGTGACACCGTTGTGTTAATCAAAGACTTGGACGTGAAAGGTAGCTCTTTAGTTGCTAAACGTGGCACCGCCGTGCGCAATATTGGTTTAACCTCTAACCCTGAACATATCGAAGGGCGAGTCGAAGGCCAGCGCATTGTTATCCTAACTAAATATGTGAAAAAGTAATAAGCTTGCTAAATTTAGCAAAGCCCTTGTTTAGGGCTTTGCCGCACTTGGGCGTTAATGACAGTCCTCACTACTCATCAACGAGTTGCTCACTGCGATAAAACCCATCAGCTTTACTCAAGTATTTAACTAATTCAGGTAACGCCGCATCCATAGTCGTTTTCAAGGTCCATGGTGGATTAACCACTATCATACCAGAGGCAGTCATACCATGTTGTTCCGTATCCTGCTCAGTGGCTAGTTCAAAAAGTTGAATATTTCTAATGCCGGAATCAATTAATGTTTGTTCTAACAAATCAATACGACTACGCGACACCACAGGATACCAGATCATGTATGTGCCTGAAGGAAAACGCTTGTGTGCCTTGGCTATCATAGTCGCCGCTTGCTGGTAGTCTGTTTTTATTTCGTAGGGTGGATCCATAAGCACAACGGCACGCTTTGAAGCGGGTGGCACAAGCGCTTGTAAGCCCTTGAAGCCATCTTCACCACGCACTCGTAAAGACTTTTTACCTTGCATATTCTGCTGTAGCAAAACTAAATCTTTTGGATGTAACTCAAAAAACCAGCCTTTATCCTGACGGCGTAAATGATGTTCTGCTATCTTTGGCGAACCTGGGTAAAATGATAAGTTGGCTTCATTAAAAGATTTAATTAACTGCACATAGTCTACTAACGCCGTATTCTCTCCCTGATAATCCCATAACTTAGCAATGCCATCTAAATACTCTTGCGTTTTTTGGGCATCCGCACTGTTGAGCTCAAACAGGCCTGCGCCAGAGTGCGTATCAATATAATCAAACCCCGATTCTTTGCGTGTCATGTATTCAAGTACCTGAGAAAGTACTAGGTGCTTTAAAATGTCCGCTGGGTTTCCCGCATGAAATGAATGTCGATAGCTAAGCATATGATCGCCTGTTACTAAAACGGTATATTTCGCTGAACCGCTTCTGAATAAAATAGAGTGTTAAAGGCATTATCGCTTAAAGTTACACAAAAATCAGTATAAAGCCGCGTATTCGCTAGCATCCGAAGCCACTTTGTTTTACATTTGCATGACAAAACACTGTGATAAGAGCGCATTTATGAATAACGAAACACTTCCCCAACTCGAACAGCTAATTGATCAACTAATTGCCCGTAATGAACGATTAAATAATGAACTTTTACAGCTTAAAGAGCAAAACTCAAAGCTAATAGACGAAAATGAAACACTTCAACTAGAAGTCCTTGAAAGTGAAGAGAAGCAAAAAGATACAAGTAACACTTTGTCTAACCTTCTTGAAAAGCTGCAAAGTGCTACTCAGGCTAGCTAATGACTGAGAAAAGCAATCAAGTTGAGGTCACCTTACTAGGTAAGACGCATCAATTTGCCTGTACTGAGGGGCAGGAACAACTGCTCCTCGATGCTGTTGCTTTGTTAAATCAAAGAGTTGATGAAATGAAGCAGAAATCAACAGTAAGAAACGAGCAAAACGCATTATTGCTTGCTGCGTTGCACTTGTGTCACGATTTACAAGACCTGCAACGAGTCAATAATTCTCAGCAAACTCAACAACAAACCCTAATTGATAAGCTGCAAATGCATTTGGCCGATAATTAGTTGCTTCCCAAAAAACGCATTATCGGTTAAATTATCACCTCTTTTGTTGTAATACTTGGGCGATTATGCGTTTTATTTTAGCTGTCGTTGTCAGCCTACTCACTAATCTATCCTATGCGGATCAATGGTATAAAGTTGATGAAGCCACTTGGCTGATATCTCCCTCAGCTCACGCCCGCTATATACAAGTTAATCAAGCTGTTATTCACGGTCAGCACTGTGCCGCAATCATCAATGCCCATGGCGATTTTGCACAACTTGAGCAAATGATTAACAGCGTAAAAAACAAACTAACTGTACCCGTATGCTACTTATTCAGTACCTCTGCAGAACAACAGCAAATACAAGGTATGGCTTTGTTACAACGTGCATTTCCCAGCGCCAAATGGTACACAAACGACAAGGTAGTGAAGGGCTTTACACGATACCAGCAAGGATTAATTGCAAAGCTATCCATGCTGGCACAAAGTTTATCTATAAGTAAACAAAGGGCCAATAAGCTGAGCGACACAGAGCAAAATCAATGGCAAGCTCACCTTGAGATAGCGCAACAAAGGTTAAGTGACTGGCGCACCTTGCAGCTCACACCACCTATCGCTATCAAACAATCGCTTTCTTTAGATCTCGGTGACTATCCACTCACATTGACAGCTAGCAGCGCATATAGTCAGGGCGATATGTTTATTTTTAGTCAAACTAACGGCGCCCTGTTTGCAGGCAATACCGTTGATGAATTACCTTACGTAACGCATCATCAGTTGGCGCCTTGGCTGGCCAGTTTGCAAACTTTCAACCAAGATAACACGATAAAATGGCTGCTTCCTGCACACGGCAAGCCCTACAAAAGAGTAGCGCTTGCACGCCCAATCACATTCATTCAGGCGTTGCTGAATAACGTACCTGCGACTGAATTTATAAATAAAGTAACAGCACTGTACAAGATTGATGAAGCAACACAGACTCGCATGGCGCATTATTATCAGCTGGCACAACGGCGCTTAGCCACCACAACGGAGTCTGACCCCAATGCTGTTCTCTAAGCCGCTGTGGAGTGTCACCATCTTGCGCGCTGTATTCATCGTTGGGTTTGGCGTGTTCGCCAGTGCCTGTCAAACGACGTCCCCTACACAGCGCACTAAAACCGTAGTAAGTAATGACCATGATGTTGCCGCGATAAGTGCTTCTCTTGTCAGCACGCAAATGCTGGCACAGCCAGTTGTGAAACAAACATCACAAAGCCAACCTAATATCGCCGTCAAAAAACCGGTCAGCAAAGCGCCTGCCCAAAAAGCCAAGCCCATAACAGATCTATGGCAAAGGATCAGTGAGCAGTTAAGTTTTGATATTGAACTCAATGATAGATTAGAAAGTAGGATTAACTGGTATTTATCGCAGCCATATTATCTATCCAGCGTATCTAAGCGCGCCGCTCCCTACTTATACCATATTGTTGAAGAAGTTGAGCGTCGCCGCATGCCTATGGAGCTAGCACTGCTGCCCTTTGTTGAGAGTGACTTTAGACCTAAAGCAGTTTCTTCTCAACAAGCAGTTGGCGCTTGGCAGCTCGTGAATGCGACAGCATATCATTTTGGTATTACTACCGATCATTGGTATGACGGTCGCCAAGACATCTTAGAGTCAACCAGTGCTGCCTTGGACTATTTGAACTACCTGCACAAACGATTTAATGGTAATTGGTTACACGCGCTCGCAGCCTATAACAGCGGAGAAGGTCGAGTCAAAAAAGCCATCGCTAACAACAAGCGTAAGGCTAAAAGTCGACACTTCTGGCACCTTTCTCTACCCAAAGAAACCGAAGACTACGTACCCAAGTTGATTGCACTAAGCTATTTACTACAAACAGAACATCCAAAATTTAAACGTCCATCACTGCCAAATTACGCTCTGACCAGTCCATTGGATATTGGCCAACAGTTTGATTTTTCGGTATTAGCTTCATTAACAGGTATTGAAAAAGCAGCCCTTCATAGATTAAACCCCGGCTACTTGAGGCACCAAAGTTCACCCAATGGACCGCACAAAGTTTTGCTACCACTGACAGAAAAGCAGTTGCTGAGTAGTCCATTCTTTCAAAAGTACTTTAGTCAGACTTATGTGGTAAAGCCTAATGATACGCTTTATCGGCTTGCTCGACGTTTTAACACAAGCGTAGAGACTATCAAGTTACTCAATAATAAAAAAGGTAACATGATACGTGTGGGTGAAAAGCTAAAAGTAAAACAAGCACAGCAATTCGACAGCTTGTTAATCGATTATCAGATCAGCCCATACGTTGCTCAGGTGCAAAAGCCTAAACAGCTGACCATGGAGCTTCACCATACCGTAGGTGAAGGTGAGTCATTGTGGAAAATCAGCAAACAATACAAAGTTTCTGTACGTGATCTCATTGTATGGAACAAACTCAAAGAGAATAAGGTATTAAAACCTGGAAAGGTACTCGTTTTGCACCTGCCCAAAGGCAATGAAACACCACAAAAGCCAGCCAGCAATGTGCTGCTATCCGATCTTGAGCAACTGGTTAAGCCAGAAACTCGCTCTAATCGCTAGCCCTCATGGCCTTGCTCACGTAAAATGATATGACATATTTTGAAAAACGAGATAGTCATGCAGATTGCAAAAGATACCGCTGTTGAATTTCACTACACGCTAAGCGAAGCTGGTGAACAAATTGAAACTAGCACCACGGGTGAGCCACTAACATACTTACATGGTAATGGCAGTATGTTACCAGGTCTTGAGAACGCCCTAGAGGGCAAAAACTCTGGCGATAAGTTCAGTGTCACACTCGCACCAGATGAAGCCTATGGCGAATACCAAGAAGGTTTAGTTCAACGTATTCCGCTGAAGCATCTGCAAGGTCTTGGGAATAACAAAGCGTGGCAAGCTGGTATGTCTGCCATTGTAGAGTCAAACCAAGGTCGTCATCAGGTTACCGTGGTAAAAGTAGGTCGTTTCAATGCAGATTGTGACCTTAACCACCCATTTGCAGGCAAAACTCTAACGTTCGATGTTGAAGTGATCTCTGTACGTGAAGCTACCGCTGAAGAACTGGCACATGGCCATGTGCACGGCGCAGGCGGATGTGGTCATTAAGGAACACTAAATGAGCAAAGTTGCCATAGTTACAGGTGGCAGCTTTGGCATTGGCTTAGCCATTGTCGAGAAGCTGCTTAGCCAAGAGTATCAGGTTTTTAACTTAGATATTCATCCCTCACCAGTTGGTGACTATGTGCATTGTGATGTCAGCAAGGTTGCAGATGTACAAAAGCACATTACCGATATTATTCACCAAACAGGCCGAGTTGATGCCCTAGTTTCTAACGCAGGTAAGCATCTCAGTGCCAACATCGAAAATACCGATGAAACAACGTTAGATAGCTTATTTGCCCTCAACGTAAAAGGTGCTTATGCGGCCACAAAGGCAGTGTTGCCCGTCATGAAGCAACAAAATAATGGCGCTATTGTGTATATTTCTTCGGATCAGGCACTCATTGGCAAAACCAACTCATTTGCCTACAACCTTACAAAGGCTGCGTTGGCATCAATGGCACGTACTACAGCCTTGGATTACGCTTCGTTCAACATTCGCGCTAATGCGGTGTGCCCTGGTACTATTGAAACGCCTTTATTTCACACAGCTATTGATAGCTATTGTCACAGAAGTGGAGCTATTAAAGATGAAGTAGTCGCTGATGAGGCGAAAATGCAGCCTCTTGGCCGGTTAGGCCAAGCCCATGAAGTCGCCGCATTGGTCGCATTTTTACTCAGTGATGATGCGTCATTTATCACGGGAAGCTTACAGAGTATTGATGGAGGCTACACAGCCCAATGACCCAGATTATTGACCCTCATCTACATTTTTTTGACTTGCAGAAGGGTCAATATCAATGGCTGGTTGGCTCCTCTCCACCAGCGTGGCCAAACCTTGATAAAATTAGACAAAATCACGGGCTTGCACAATTGGTGCTGGGGGATGACCTTTGTCTAGCTGGCCTTGTACACATCGAGGCTGGGTTTGACAATCAAAACCCCGCTACCGAGCTCAAATGGCTAGCAACACAGATTTCCACGTTACCATACAAGGCGATTGCCTATATTGATATGACACAGGCACCCAAAGACTTTTGTGCCCAGTTACAACCATTATTGGATAATACCAACTTTATTGGCATTCGTGATATCTGTGAAGGGCTGGATGCCAATAAGCTGTTACACCCTAATGTTGCAACAAACCTTGCGGTTTTGGCTGAACACGATCTGGTGTTTGAAGCCCAATTTGAATTGCATCATGATTCAGTCGCTAAGCATTTGTCGGTTGTATGTCAGCAACTACCTAAGTTGCAAGTTGTCATCAATCATAGTGGCTTTTTACAGCAAGATACAAAATGGCAAGGTGGTCTGCAACTGATGGCACAGTGCCGCAATGTCGCCATTAAATTTTCAGGTCAAGAACACGTAAATAATCACTTAGATAGTCACACTCTGCTAGCGGTGCTCATTGCAGCCTTTGGTGATGAGCGCGTGATGTTTGCGTCAAATTATCCGGTGTGTTTAATGCGAGATGATTACGCCAATGTATGGCACCATTATCGCCAATTAGTGGATGACGATACCCTATGGGGAAAACTCAGTTACCATAACGCGAAGCGAGTATATCGACTTTAAGAGCGGATCTGCACCAGATCGTAAGCCGCTAAGCTCGGCACTATGCTCTGTAAGCGTGTTTCTGTATTTTCTAATGTATTAAGGCATTCACAATACTCTTCAGCCTTTGCTTCAAGCTGCAGTGCTTTCTTTTGCAATGACTTATCGATTTCTCTGGAAATGATTTCCATGCGTTGTCCCATATCGGTGATCCTATCTTCGATATTTCCCTCTCGAGATTTAAACGCATCACCCAACGACATTAGGATAGCACCCAGCGAACCATGTACCGCAGAGTGAATTTTTTTGCTTATTTCTTTGGTAAAAAAGTCATCTATTTTCGACAGTGATTGCGGCGCAATGAAGAAAAAGTCATCACCCCGTTTAAATTTGTCCATTAGTGCACGCTCAACATATTGCAATTGTGTTTTAAGTACCTCAGGCTCTTTATCAGACATACCTTCAACCACTTGCTCAATAGCGCTTAATCCTAGGTTGACACCATCCGTTGCTAAGCTCACCAACTCTGGAACTGTGTCTCTAATACCGCGTGAGTATTCGTACAATACTTGGGTTTCTTGTTCAGAGAGCTCCACCCAATAACCACGGATCAACAACTGGTTATCATTGTTGATTTGCACGCGTGTTTGGCCATTATCAACAATGCGGATCTCGCTGTCGGTAATAATAAGGCCATGGCTCAACTCAACATCGCATTTATTTTTTGCCAATACAGGCAAAGCACTCAATAGCACTAATGCTGCGAAACTCAATGAACGAAACAACGCTTTATCACTCCCCGTCAAGAAACGAAAAGAAGAGTAGCAAACTTTTATCTAATGCCAAAGCTATTTGGCATAGCGAACTAAACGCAAAAAGATATCTGAGGTTTTCGCCTTCAAATTATTCTTACCATCAGCCAATTGATATGCCCATGCATGATCTTGCTGAGATATCGCGGTTGTACTGGTCCAATAGTTGTCATTTTGTGTTGATAGAAACACTTCTTGATTGATGGCGGGGTCCACACAACTATGCTCAATAATGCTTGCTAGTTCTTTCACATTAGGTACGTGCCAATCCGTGTAATCGGCATAATTACTGTTTTTTGCAGCTACCAATGCCTGCTGCCAATTGACCTGTAACGCAGCACTGTTACATGTTTCACTCACGGCATCATAACTTTGTCCAAATTCACACACTTGCCACATTAGGCCCGTTTCATTGTCAGTCGTCGTACCATCAGGGTTCATGGTGAAACGCTCTGTGGGTGTGGTGCTTGGCGCACTGGTTGCCTCAACACAAGTTTGCTCAGCCAAGGTCGCAAAAGAGCTCAGTAGTACAAAACCGGATAACAACAGTTTCATATTTTCCCTCATGGTGTTCTCACTAACCGCACATAGGCGGTATTTGCTTTTGGATATGCCAAGTCATTGCCTGTTTGCATATCAAGTATGAATGCTTGAGTGAGGCTACGACCATCCACACTGGTTTGTGCACTCCAATAATACAAGTGTCCCAACTCTGCTACATCTGGTAAGTTAGGGAAAAACTCTGGGTCTAGTAGATGTGAGTCGCCCTGTCTACCAAAATCAATTAGACTTAGTAGCTCAAAGTAAGTTGGTAGTCGCCAGTTACTACCACCACAAAAATTGCTGGTGTTCACTTGTTCAATAAATGCTTGAATACCACAGCCAGTGTCACTCGGACAGGTCGAGTTTGCAGGGCTAACAACGCTGCCAGGGTATGCCGCACCACTCACACGGTCTATATGCCAAGTGTAGTGATTAATACTATCCCGAGTGTCAGTATTAGGGAGCGTGCCAGTTCCGCTGAGTTTAACTTCCCAGATAAGACCGTTGACGTTATCTCTTACACAACTAAACTGGCTTGCTGTGTCTGGTAACTCATCGGCGAATTCGTTCAACTTTGTGTAATCAAAAGCGGCGCGCCCTTGTCCCACTTTATCTAAAAAGCCAGAGACACTGTCTCTACCAATATCTGCGTCTTGTTCGGGGTAATCGGCATCATCACAGTCAACCTCAGCACTGGCATCAAAACATGTATCTAGGCCACTGTCTTGGATCAGTCCCAGCGCCTTGGGTTCTAGGTTTACGGAGGTTGTGTCGGTTGCGCTATACCCATTGGGGTCGGTGACCGTCACCTGAAACGAAAGCTCTGTGGTCACATCCACATCTGGAGCAACGAATTGAGTTATACACTGACTAGGTTCATTGATAGTGACCGTGGTATTTTGTCCGGTTTGGACAAGGTGCTGCCACAGACAACTAAACTGTCCTGACGCTGTTTTACTTTGTGTGGCATCCAGTGTCACGGTATCAAACTCAATCGCTGTTTGTACCTCTCCTGCATCAGCAATAACAGGCTGGTCAGCCTTTAACAAGGTCACGCTGTATTCTGTGCTAGCGCTGCCGTCTTCGTCATCGGTTACTGTAAGCCTAAACTTTGCGGCTTGGTTTGTGACCAATAACGGATGTACAAATTGTAATGTTTGTTCTGTAGTGCTGCTAAAACTTAATGTCGGTCCTGATACTTGCTCCCACAAATAACCAACTACTTGACCATTTTCATCAGGATCTGAAGATTCTGCGGCACTTAACTCAACGGTGTCTAAATACTGGGATTGTCCTTCGCTAGGTAGGGTTTGCAAAACAACAGGAATAGGTAATTGATTTTGCGAAGTAATAAATACAGAAACTTGATCAGAAACAACTTGTCCATTTGGCGCAAGGTAATCTACTTTAAAAACGGCTTCACTGTCTGATTTAACATCTGGCGCTGTGACTTCAATCTCCATGCCCTCTTGTGGAAAACCTTCAACATTTGGGCCGCTTAGGACTTGCCAACTCACCGTGCCACCCGAAGGCGAGACCAAAGCAGATAAACTAAATAGTGACTTTTCCAGTACAGTTACATCTCCACCAGCGTTAATGCTGGCATTTTCCGTGTTAGATCCTGAGTCAGAACCACCACCTCCCCCACAAGCAGTTAACAACAAGCCCAATACAAAGGGAAGTATTTTGGTTCTATTCATGACCACTCCTTGCCTAATTCTTACAAATAACTGTCTTGGTGAATTCTTACAAATAGCTTGGTGCCAATTTTTGAATAGTCTACTTTATACTCTCGACCATCTAGCGCTTGAATGAACAACAAACGTTTCACTTCACCGAACACATCCACACTGGAGACATGCACGACTTCGAGATAGCGCTCTTTCGCCTCTCGACGATTTCTCGGCAACTCTTCTTTAAATGGCACTAACCCCATCGGTGTTACTTTAATCTTTGGGTGTGCTTCACCGTTCACAATGACTAAATCGAGCTTCTTCTCTTTATGAATAATGGTGTTGCGGCCACTTTTAATAAAGGCTCTTTCTGTGCTCATGAATTGATCCTGTTACTTCTTCGTTAAGGCGGTTTGCTAATCAAGCAAAGATCCTACCACCTCATCTGGATTTAACTTCCAGCGATTCAATAATGTCGAAAAATGCCATATGTCCCTATCCAAAACGTTTGCTGGTAACAGTAAGTCGTACCCTGTTAACGCTTTAAGATTATGCATTCTATTTGCAAACATCGCTATCAGACCTGTATATACATTGCCAGACGCTGAGCGATAATCACTCGGTTCAACCAGCCATTCTGGTGGGCAGTTACCGTTTTTACAATATACTTTAACAGCTTGTAAAAAAATATACCTCTGTTCTACCAACAATTTTCCCGCTAACCTTGGGCTCAAGTCGTGTAAAAATGTGTCGATATTATTAAGTTTAATACCAACCGCATTTAACTCAAGAATTTCAAGCTCCTGTGTTACAGATGGGATACCAGCCGAGTGAAAATTATCAACCTCAATGTGCATATTTCCAAAACGGTGGACATAACATATTTCTTTATTATCAATAAGTAAACTATAGAATGGCTGCTGACTTTTTAAAAACCCCAGTAAAATAGCCATTAAAGCCGTACTCGCTAATAAAATCTCAACTATGCTGATTGGGGTACTTCGCAACGCGACAAATGTCATGATCACAGCCAAACATATCGCTCCAACGAGCATAAACTCCATACCATGGCGGTTTGCAGTCGCCCTCAATTTAGCTTGCTTAATCGACATAAAAACCAAAATAAAAGATAAACATCAGCACAGCCCAAAGCAGTACATAACGTATTGTAATACAGGTTTTACAGGGGGGTTGTTTTGCCACTTATGCTCTCACATTCTGCTGATACTGGTTCTAATCAGTCAATTTTTCGGCCAATTCACAAAATAACGAGATACCTAGCTATATGTATACGGGCCGTATTTTGTACACTAACAACATCTCTATTTGCGGTATATTTTTATGTTTACACAACAATCAGGCAAAGCACTTTTTCCGTTTATTATTTTAGTTCTCGTTGCCATATTAAGCTACTTATACCTGCCCATTAGCCAAGGTCAAGTGAGCAGAGCTGCAGGTGCACCAACAACAGTCAGTGCACAAACCGCATCAATGCAGGAAAAGACATTGTATATTTCCGCCGTTGGTAGCGCCCGTGCAAACCAAGCCATTCATATCTCTAGTTCGCAAAGCGATTATATAACAGATATTTACTTTAACGATGGTGATGTAATCAAGCAAGGCGACAAATTGGTCCAACTGCAAAATGAGCAAGAACGTTTGGCGGTAAAAGAGTTAAAGATAAACCTCAAAGAACAACAGCGGCAACTTAAACGCCTCGAGGACTTAGCCAAAAGTCAATCAGCTGCTCGCTCACAATTAGAAACACAGCGCTCGGTTGTCGAGGCACTTCAAGCCAAGCTGCAACTAGAGCAAACGCGTCTTGATGAACTATTAATAAGTGCTCCTTTCACAGGCATTTTAGGTAAAC
The DNA here is from genome assembly GCF_021654245.1 of Pseudoalteromonas sp. MMG022. Lineage (NCBI taxonomy): Bacteria > Pseudomonadati > Pseudomonadota > Gammaproteobacteria > Alteromonadales > Pseudoalteromonadaceae > Pseudoalteromonas > Pseudoalteromonas sp. MMG022. The sequence goes on from NZ_JAKFZQ010000007.1 coordinate 78,875, forward strand.
GTCTAGTATCTGTTGGGAGCTTTGTTAACTCTTCAACCTCATTAACGACGCTGGATGATATCAGCATCATCAAAGTAGACTTTCAGGTACCAGAAAAGCACCTAGCAACACTGCATACGGGCATGACAGTAGTAGGCAAAAGTGATGCTTATGGTGAGCGTGCATTCATAGGTCAGGTTTCACATATTGATCCTCGTATCGACAGCGCCACCCGTAGTGTACAAGTTACCGCCAGTTTCGAGAACCCAGAATCTTTACTACGCCCAGGTATGCTGATGCACCTAGAGTTAGAGCTACAGACTTATAATGCCATCATGCTGCCAGAGAAAAGTGTTATTCCGCGCCAACAAAAACACTATGTATTTGTCATTGATGAACAGCAAAAAGCTAAACAGGTCGAAATCAATATCCTAGCCCGTTTCAATGGTTGGGTCGCTGTATCTTCGGGTGTTGAAACTGGCCAGCAGGTGATCACCGAAGGAGTGATCAAAATTCGCTCTGGCAGCACTGTATCGGTTAAGAGTTAGGAGTAGCGCGTGAAAATCACTGATACCGCGGTAAAACGCCCCGTTTTTGCGATCGTTGTAAACCTGTTACTGCTCACTTTTGGTATTGTTGCCTTTACGATGCTACCACTTCGTGAGTACCCAGACATTGAAACTCCCATAGTGAGTGTAAGCACCAACTACACAGGTGCATCAAGCGAAGTAGTAGAAGCAAAAATTACGCAAGTGCTTGAAAATAGAATTTCAGGTATTGAAGGTATAAAAAGTATCAACTCTTCCAGTCGCAATGGGCGCTCAAATATCACCATTGAGTTTAATATTGACCGTGATATTGATGCCGCCGCCAATGATGTGCGTGAACGCGTGTCCCGCGCACTGGATAGCTTGCCTGAACAAGTTCGCCCACCTGAGGTGTCAAAATCAAACTCAGATGAAAGCCCAATAGCTTGGTTTGTACTAAACAGTGAAACCATGAATACACTCGAACTTTCTGATTATGCGCAACGTTTTATTGTTGATCGCATCGCGGTTGTTGATGGCGTATCTAACGTACGTATTGGCGGAGAGCGACAATACGCAATGAAAATCTGGCTCGACCGGCGCGCCATGGCTGCTCGCGGTGTTACGAGTAGCGACATAGAACAAGTATTAAGACGTGAAAATGTAGAACTCCCAGCGGGCGAAATTGAGTCGTTAGATAGAGACTTCGCCGTTCGTATTGCTCGCAGCTACAAAACCCAGGAAGATTTTGCCAATCTAATCATCAAGCGTGGTGAGCAGGGCTACCTAGTAAAATTACATGAGGTCGCGGATGTTCAACTTGAAGCGGTTGATGACGAAAGCACCTTCCGTGGTAATGGCCGTAACATGATTGGTCTAGGTATCGTCAAGCAGGCCAAAGCAAACACCTTAGATGTGGTGGACAATGCTCGTCGAGAGCTTGAAAAAATCAAACGCAATCTACCTGTTGGAACAACTATAGAAGACAGCTACGATTCCTCTGTATTCATTCGAGAAAGTATCTATGAAGTATATCGTACGCTAGCGATAGCGATGGGGTTGGTGGTATTTGTCATCTTCATGTTCTTGGGAAATATACGCGCCACGTTAGTACCCGCTGTAACGGTACCCGTTGCTTTGGTGGCAACTTTCATGTTTTTACTCGCTATGGGCTATTCAATTAACTTACTAACATTACTTGCCTTAGTGCTAGCAATTGGCTTAGTGGTTGATGATACCATTGTTATGTTGGAGAACATTCACCGCAGAATTGAGCTAGGTGAACCACCTTTGCTCGCCGCTTATCGGGGCGCACGACAGGTAGGTTTTGCAATTATTGCTACCACATTAGTACTGATCGCGGTATTTGTGCCGCTGGTGTTTATGGATGGCCGCATCGGAGCATTGTTCACTGAGTTTGCCATGGCAGTCAGCGCGGCTGTACTGTTCTCGAGCGTGACCGCTTTGACACTCTCCCCTGCGCTTTGCTCTAAAGTACTTAAGCCCAGCGCTAAAGAGAACCGATTCAGTCAATGGATGGAAAAAATACTCTCTCGCATAGAACAAGGCTACAGAAAAGTACTACAGGATAATTTAGCCCGCCGCTACAGCTTAGTGACAACCTTAGCGCTGGCAGGGTTTGTGAGTTTCGCCCTACTTCAACAGATCCCCTCTGAGCTGACGCCAAAAGAAGACAGAGGCACCTTTTTCATCATGATGAATGGCCCCGAAGGCGCAAGCTATGAAAACAACCTAGCCAATATGGAGCAAATAGAGCAACGCTTGTTGCCATATGTTGATAAAGGTGAATTGAGCCGTGTGTTAGTCCGTGTGCCAGGCTGGGGTGGACAAGGTGGCGTTGCTATCGTCGGCATGCCAGATTGGGACGAACGTAAGCGGTCAACTTGGGAGGTTATGGGTGAGATAAGCTCAACAATGCGAGAGGTCACAGATGTACGTGCATTTGCCATCATGCGCAGAGGTATCGGTGGTGGTGGTCAATCGCGTCCAGTCGAGTTTGTATTACAAGGGAATGATTACGATGAGTTGGCCAAATGGCGAGACCGGATCATCAGCAGAGCACAGCAAAATCCGGGACTGGTTAGAATTGATCATGACTATAAAGAAACCTTTCCACAGTTTTTGATAAGCATCGACAAAACCAAAGCGGCAGATTTAGGAGTGTCTATTAGCGATATCGGTCGTACGCTGGAAACCATGCTGGGACAGCGTCGCGTGACGACCTTTATCGACCGTGGTGAAGAGTACGATGTGATCTTAAAAGGGATTAAGTCTGACTTTGCGGCACCGAACGACATCCACAACATTTTTGTAAAATCACGCACTGAGGAATTGGTGCCACTGGATAGTTTAATAACCATCCGCGAAGAAGCGACCGCCGCCCGTCTGAATCGCTATAACCGTATGCGAGCAATTACTATCTCGGCCAATCTAGCTGACAACTACACCCTTGCTGAAGCATTGGAGTTTCTAAACCAAGTTGCCAGTGAAGAAAATGATATTGACGGTGCGATAGATTATAAAGGTGAGTCTCAACTGTATTATGAAGGTGCCTCGGCAATGACATATGTATTCATTCTAGCGCTCACTGTTACCTTTTTAGTACTTGCGGCACAGTTTGAAAGTTTTGTTCACCCGCTTGTTATTATGCTCACTGTACCACTTGGTTTAGTTGGCGCTATGTACGGGTTATACATTACCGACAATACCCTCAATATCTATAGTCAGATTGGTATCGTTATGTTGATAGGGTTAAGTGCCAAAAACGGCATCCTTATTGTAGAGTTTGCCAATCAGCTTAGAGATCAAGGTATCGCGTTTGAGCAGGCTATTTTAGATGCCTCTGTGCAAAGGCTTCGCCCTATTGTAATGACATCGCTCACAACAGTGATGAGTGCTATTCCACTGGTTTTAGCAACAGGCCCAGGTGCAGAAAGTCGCATGGTAATAGGGGTTGTAATTTTTGCGGGCGTGAGTGTTGCCACCATACTGACCTTGTTTGTTATCCCATGTGCCTATAACCTGTTAGCTAAACGTACTCAATCTCCTGAGTTCATCAGCCACAAACTGGCGACCCAGGAAGCACAGCATAAGGAACGAAATAATGACTGAGGTACAGATTGCGACTTTGGGTGGTGGCTGCTTTTGGTGTATAGACGCTGCCTTTCGTCGCGTAAAAGGAGTTTTAGAAGTACGCTCGGGTTACTGTGGTGGACATACACAACAACCCACATACGAGCAAATTTGTCACGGCGACAGTGGTCATGCTGAGGTGGTTGAAATTAAATTTGATCCTCAACAAATAAGCTACGTACAAGTGTTAGAGATGTTTTTTACGTTGCACGACCCTACGCAACTAAATCGTCAAGGTAATGATATTGGTACTCAATATCGAAGTGTGGTGTTTTACCATAATGAACAACAGCTGCAACAGGCCAAAACAACAATAGAGTCGGTACAAAAACAGTACATAGCCCCCGTTGTTACCGAACTTAGTGAAGCATGTCAGTTTTATAGTGCTGAAAGCTACCATCAAGATTATTATGCTAACAATCGGGCTCAAGGGTATTGTAGTGTAATGATAGCGCCAAAGCTGGCAAAGTTTCAGCATCAGTTTAGCCAGCAGTTGTTAGAAGACGACGAATAGAATGCAAGCAAGCAAAAAGGCGGATTGTTGTTTCATCCGCCTTTTAATTTACTTTGAAGTATCTTTAAAAGCTAATTGACACGCCAACATATGCTTGCCTACCCAGCGGCACATATCCTAGTATTTGCCCGCTACTTGCAAGTCCAGTCGCAGCTGTCAAATAGGTTTTATCACCCAGATTTTCCAGTCGAGCTGTCAGCTTCACATTATCAAACAGCGCATAGTTTGCGGCCAAATTGAAAACTGTGTAGCCGCTGAGCGCTTTGTTATGTGTATTGAACTGACTATCATACAAGGTGATGGTTGGCCTTGAAGAACGATAAATCATGGTAAGGCTCGCATCTAACTTGTCCCAAGACTTAGATAAGGTATAGTTAAAAGCAGTATCTGGTCGACGGACCAAGTCTTTACCCGTTGTTTTGTCTTTCGCATCCAGTAAAGTTAGATTGGCTCTATGCTCAAATCCTAAAGCTGAAACTGTCGCCGATAACTCCACCCCTTTCATAGCCGCTTGATCAACGTTAGACGCAATATATTTGCCACTTTCACCTAGCAAACTAACAATCATTTGATCGATTTTGTTATTAAATACCGCCACATCGTATTTACCCCAGCGAGTATCGAGCATGACCCCAAATTCGCTGTTACTTGCCTCTTCCGGCTTAATATCTGGGTTTGGCAAATACCACGGGCTATTTTTAACATACGCATGTGTCAAAGTCGGCGCTCTAAATGCTGTACCGTGATTGACTCTAAAGGTAACCATGTTGTTGACCTGATAACCGATACTCGCAGTGTATGTATTGGCTCTGCCATGAAAGTCATAATCATCGGTTCTTACAACCGCATTTGCCAACCATGGGCCTTGCTCAAAGAAGCCCCCTACAAATATGGCTCTATTAGTACGGTCTGAGTGGCTGAATTCGGCTGATGCATTACTCAAATCTTCATTGAGCTGACTCACACCCGCTGCAAGTTGTAAAGTTTCAGACCAGCGATACAACGCACGATACTCAACTTCTACACGCTCGGTACTATAAACATCATGATTTGGCGTACCGACTTGCGTATTCTCCTGCTGAGAAACGCTCACGCTGGCATAGTGCTGTAGCTGATCATGTTGCTTTTCCCAGGCAAGCTTGGTGGTATAGTTTTCAAACTCGTAGGCATCATTGCCCCAGGCATTATCATACTCGCCTTCTCCCTCGCTATACTGAGCGCGTGCAGAAACAGTCCCTATATCTTCATGATCATAGCTTAAGTTGAAGCCAATATTTTTATTGCGATAGCCGTCACTATCGTGATCTTTAGTCAATGGCAACTGAGGGTCTTTGCTCGTTACATCATAGCCATCAGTATCCTCATAGCCCAGATTGAAACTCAATGAAAGCGAGTCGGTATTGAACTGCCCTGCTTGTTGATAGTTCACATAGTTGTGACTGCCTGACGTTAAACTGATTTGCTGTTGCTGCGCTTTACGCGTAATGATGTTGATCACGCCCGCCAATGCATCGGAGCCATAAACTGCCGCTTTGGCACCTTTTACCACTTCAATGCGTTCAATACTGTTAAGAGGAATGTTAGTAAATGCTACATCACCAGAGTTAGCATCGCTCACTCGCACGCCGTCAATCAATACCAACACATGTTTAGTGGTGGCACCGCGCACAAAAACACTGGCTTTTTGGCCAAAGCCCCCGTTTCTCACTACGTCAACACCAGCAACAGTGTTAAGCAATGACGGTAAATCTCTAAGGTTGCTTTGCTCAATTTCCTCACGCTCAATCACGTTAACAGTTGTGAGGGTGTTGTTGATTGATTGCTCGAATTTGTTCGCGGTAACGGTAATACGCTCAATGTGTTCGTTCTGAGCTTGTGCCCAAACGTCAGACGACACAGCAGCCAAAATAGCCACTGCCAAAATAGATTTGTTTTGCATGATATCCTCAGACTTGCGCCCACCGCACAAGTAAAACAGTAAGTCGACTTCAAGGCCGGTCTCCGGACTTAGCCTTTTAGGCATCACCGTTGCGGGGGCAGTGTTGGATTTCACTCAGTCCCATGATTGGCACCAACTTCCCGATTATCTTAGCAAACTAACTGATACGAACCGATCTGGATAACACGACGTTACCAAGCTAAGCACCTTGAAAAGAGGCGCTATTGTGCGAAGTTTATGGATGATTGTCAATGGACGTCTAGAAATCTAAAGCAAGTAAGAGGTGTTACTTGCTTTAGCGGCAGATGAACTGGCAAAAAACACAATTAACGAATTGCTGCGCCAGCATTAATCGCGGAAATTTTTGAACTGAAACGGTTGTCCTAACTCGCTGGTGCGGATCAGCTGCATCACTTCTTGTAAGTCATCACGTTTTTTACCTGTCACTCGGACTTCTTCACCCTGAATCGCAGCTTGTACTTTAATTTTTGAGTCTTTGATAAGCTTGACCAACTTCTTGGCCATATCTTTCTCAATTCCCTGCTTTAAGCCTACTTTACGTGATACATGTTTGCCCGCACGCTCAATATCTTTAAGCTCTAAACTTGCCACATCCAAACCACGTTTAGATGCTTTACTGGCTAAAATATCAAACAACTGCATTACTTGTGGATCAGCTTCCGCTTTTAACGTGATCACATCATTGTTTAATTCGATAGATGCATCAACACCACGAAAATCATAACGTGTTTCCAGTTCTCGTTTTGCGTTATCAACCGCATTTTTTGCTTCTGTCATTTCAATTTCAGACACAATGTCAAAAGAAGGCATGTTATTCTCCTAAAATATGAATATCGCGATTATATCAACCTAAAATAAGAATGTGGGAAAAAAGTGATATTCACCCACCAGCCAGTTTTAGGTGATATACTTGACCCCAAATTAGCGGCTATTAATCTTTAGGAAGTATAGTGACAAGGCGCGTTTATCAAGTTTTATTATTGGTCACCCTCGCAGTATGTACCTACCTGTTTGCCAAAGAGTTTCAACATTCAGGTATTCGCTTTCAACATGCGGACAAAGTAGTTCATTTTATAATATTTTTTGGCCTCGCCTTTATCATGCACCATGCTTTTAAATGGCCCACTATCACGCAACTCGTTTTGTTAGCCGGCTATGGCATTGGTATTGAGGTCATGCAGGATAGCCTACCTTACAGACAAGCCTCTCTAGGAGACTTCATCGCTGACTTTTTGGGAGCCCTCAGTTACTATGCGATATATATAGCACTCAGTAAGTGGCGTACAAAAAAATATGACTGATATTCACATTGTTGGCGCAGGCGCAATTGGTCTGTCATTTGCGCACGCTCTGAGTCAACGTCATAATGTGTCGGTGATTACACGTACTCTTCCTACCGATAAATGGCTTATCAGCGAACACCAAGGCACCAAAGTAATTAATGCCAAGCCAGTTGTACTAGCGCATACCCAGTCTCTATCTATCGCCAATTGTTTTATTTGCGTAAAGGCCTATCAACTGCCACAGGCGATTGCCGATGTACTCCCCTATTTGTCTGATCATGCCAACCTCTTTATTAGTCATAATGGCATGTGTGATTTGAGTGAAATTCTTGACCAGCTCAAACCAAACCAAGCACTATTTTTTATCAGTACCGCTCGTGGTGCATTAAAGCTAGATGATAACCATGTAAAAATAACCGGCTCTGGTGATACGTATTTAGGTGCCTGTAATACGCAGGCTCATTCAATTATTAAACATATATTTGGGATTTATTTTTCAGGTATATTGTCGCAGAGCTTTATTCATGAAGATATGACGCTATTGCGCTGGCAAAAGTTGTTAGTCAATATCGCAATCAACCCTTTAAGCGCGTTACATCAAGTTCCAAATGGGCAACTACGCCAACCAAAATTCAGTGCCACAATCCTCGCTTTACTCAATGAAGCCTGTACGGTTGCAAACAAAGCAGGTATTAAAGTCACTTTGTCTCAAGCCTTGGATAACGCATATCAAGTAATGTCTCGCACCAGTGCTAACTTTTCTTCTATGGCGCAGGATGTAAAGCATGGTAGAAAAACTGAAATTGAGGCAATCTGTGGCTATGTTGTTGCTCAGGGTCAATTACTTAATGTGTCAACACCATACAATGCTCAGATGCTGCAAGCACTTATAAATAAGCACTAAAAAGCCGAGACTCGCTCGGCTTTTTTATTACTCTGGCTTATACACTTTCACATTGTTAAAGCCATTCTCATGCAATATTAATGCTTGAAGCTGGCTCATCACACCTTTAGCACAATACAGGTAATATTCTTTATCTTGTGGTAAATCTGCAAACTTGGTAGCGAGTCTAAAAAATGGTAAATGCACAACTTCGACGCCTTCAATTTCCAATGGATTGGCATCTTCCTCATCTGGTGAGCGAATATCCAAAACCACACCATTTTCGGGCAGTTCACTGGCAGTTTCAGCCTCTTTCACTTCTTCTTTTGCTTCAGCTTCTATATCGCGAATGTCTTTCACCACCGCGTTGGCCACAACGGCATCCAAGACATCAAAGTCGAATTTCTGTTCTTCTTCTAAGATAGTTTCAAGTTTGGCTTTTACGGTCGGCTTTTTAGAAATAACACCACAGTACTCAGGCATTGCTTCTGCCATTTCTATGGTGCCTATTTCACGGGCAATCTTAATAATATCGGCCTTGTCGTGCTGAATAAGCGGACGCACGATGAGTGTTTCCGTCACTCTATCGATTACATTCAAGTTAGCCAAAGTTTGGCTCGATACTTGACCGATACTTTCACCAGTAACTAATGCCGGAATATTAAAGCGTTCGGCAATTTGGCTACCCGCTCTCATCATCATGCGTTTGAGCACAACGCCCATTTGACCATTTTCGATATTCTCCAAAATCTCGGCGACAACAGGTTCAAAATCGACAGTGATAAACTTAACTCTGTGAGTCGAGCTATATTGCTTCCAAAGATAGTGGCTAACCTGTTTTACCCCAATCTCATGAGCCGCACCACCTAGGTTGAAAAATAAGAAATGTGTACGAGCCCCTTTTCGGATCATCTGATAACTGGCCACTCCTGAGTCAAACCCGCCCGAAATAAGCGAAAGAACATCTTCTTGAGTGGGTAACGGGAAGCCGCCAATACCATAATGTGTATGTGTCACAATATAGGCTAAGTCATCTTTGATCTCTATTTTCACAGTCACTTCAGGTTTACTCAGCTTCACGCTTGCACCTGACACGTTTTGATTCAAACCACCACCTACATAGCGCTCAACATCGCTTGAAGTAAAGTCATGATTACCTCTGCGTTTCACTCGAACACAGAAGGTCTTGTTTTCAATAGTGTGACCAGCCAAAGTTAAGGTGCGCTGATAAATATCGTCAAGACTGTCAAAGTGTGTTTCTTGTACTTCAATAAACTGCACAATACCAGGCACGCGCTTTAAATTATCGATGAGTGCTGATCGCGTGGATTGATCCGATTTAGCACTCGTAACCGTAATATTGTCCCAGTTATTCTTTACTTTGATTTGCTCGTCAATACGGCTGAGAAGGATTTCGATGTTCTTCTCTAGAAGTTTGGTGAAGCGTTTACGAACTGATTTGCTTTTAATGGCAATTTCAGGATGCAGTTTGACGATAAATTTAAACATAGAAATAACTCTTTTGCGTGGCGAAAGCGCGCCTAGACATCGGGCGCGCGAGTATATCAAATTTCTATGCGTCTAGGAAATAAACAAACCGAATTGCCGCCTATGTTACGCAATACTGGGCAGTGACTCATCTGCAAGACGTTGATATTGGTCTTGTAATTCCTGAATTTTGGCAGAACTTAAATCCGTACAATACGGCTTAAACAACATCAATACTTTAACAATACCATTATAGATATCTTGCTGCTCAAGTACCCCTGTCATTCTGCGTGCTTTTACGTATGGCGTCCAAAAACTGACCGTCATTTTCAACATATGAGCCAGCTCTTTTGCATCTTCGTCGCTAATATTGATAACGCGACTTGTGCGCAAACCAATCACGACAGAGCGCACCTGTTCAAACAAGTCTGTCTGAAACTCAATGTATTGCTTTTTTAACACGCCATCTCTTGCCAAAATGTCAGTAAGATTGTCGTAAAAAAAGTGGTAACGCCACATCAAATCAAACAATGAGTCTAGATACTTAGTTAATTGTTCTAGCGGCTCAAACTCGGTATTGAGTGGTTTAAAATGAGTACTTAAGTGCTCTCGGTATAAAGAAAATATATTGCGAATAATGTCTTCTTTATTTTTAAAATGGTAGTACAAATTTCCTGGGCTTATACCCAGATTTGAAGCTATATGATTCGTCGTTATTGCCCGCTCTCCATGTAAATTGAATAAAGCGATGCTGGTACGAATTATTTTTTCCTTGGTATTCATATCCTGATCTCTATGACACGCGATTAATATTAGGATGTGTTTCACTAATTGGGTCAGTATAGCCAATTAGGCTAAGTGAAAATAGCACTAAAGGGTATATGATATAAGTGCACATAGCGCAAAGCAGACCAGTGAAATATCTGTAAAACATTGCTACCATATGCCAAATTTTATTGACGATATCGTGTTATGAAAGTCACAGCTTTATATCCAGGTACTTTTGATCCATTAACCAATGGCCATGCCGATTTAATCAAACGAGCCGCAAAAATGTTTGATGTGGTGCTACTTGCCATTGCACACAACCCAAACAAAAAGCCTTGTTTTTCTTTGGAGGAACGGGTTGCCTTGGCGGAAAAAGTACTTGCTGAACACAAAAACGTAAAAGTGATTGGATTCTCTGGTCTGCTGGTTGATCTAGCTAAGCAATATAAAGCTAACGTGTTGATCAGGGGCATTCGCGCAGTGTCAGATTTTGACTACGAGTTCCAACTTGCCAATATGAACCGACGCCTAAACCCAGACTTAGAAAGCGTATTTTTAACCCCGTCTGAGCGCAATTCATTCATTTCTTCTACGTTGGTAAAAGAAGTCGCTCTACACAAAGGTGATGTGAGTGAATTTGTCCATCCACTTGTTGCAAAAGCTTTACAGGAAAAATTACACGGATGAAATTAACACGCCTTAGTACAGTCTTACTTGCCGCTACGAGCATTAGCAGTTTCGCGAGCCCTTGGATAAACACCAATGAAAGCGAGTTAAAACATTCCATAGATATGCTGGTCAGTGCTGGTTTAATTAACCGCCCTGTCAATCAATACCCTTTGCTATGGCAAGGCCTAATTCAAGATTTGGATAAAATAGAACAAAAGCAAGTTGCTCATAATGCACAATTTGCACTTACACACCTACGCCACGCCCTGACTCAAGCCAAACGCGCTCGATATTCCAGCGTAACTGCATACTATGACGATGAAGCAACCTTACAAGACGGTTTTGGTGAGCGTCAGGCTGCGAAGTCAGGCATCTCAACTTATGGCATCATGACAGGTAAGCATGTTAGTGCCAAGGTACAAGTAAACTATGCTGATGAAGCACTCGATGGTAAGCAAATTAACCATTATGGTAGCCACCTTGCCATCTTATTGGGCAACTGGTCATTCAGTGCTGAGCGACTCAACTACTGGTGGGGCCCTGCCAACGAGAACGCCTTGCTACTTTCAAACAACGCGGCCCCTATGACCGCAGCACGTATTAGCCGTGCTAATAGCAATTACGACGGTCCCAGCTGGTTATCCTTCATTGGGCCATGGCAAATCACCGCATTGGCGGCAAAACAAAAGCCCAGCCTTAACGATAAACGCGATGGTGATTTTTGGGGAATTCGCCTGTCCAGCACGCCTGTTCGAGGATTAGAGCTGGCATTGAGTGCCACCGCCAGTGATTTTGTGCTTGAATTACCATTAAACGCGGAGCTACCAACTGCTAAACAAAGAGTAGCAGGTATCGATGTTAAATATTCAAGTCTCATTGGCGGCCAGCCTATTTCGGTTTATGCGGAAATTGCAGGTAACAACGATCATGGCATACTACCTGCGAAAACTACTTATACAATGGGTATTGAACATTTTATGGGGGATGCGGATTATCGTCTGAAAAGTTATCTCGAGCTCAGCGACAACACCACCAATTGTCAGGCCCTTGAGGTGAACTTTCAGTGTAACTTTCAAGCCTCTGAAGGGGGCTCACAATATACTGAGCGCGACCAGTGGCTAGGCGCGGCTATTGGACCACAAGCTAAAAGTCTCACCTTAGCTAGTGACTACTACCAAACTGGTGGCTATGGCGGGTTTGCCAAGCTCAAACTCATAGATTTTGAAGCTTTAAATATCGAACGTAAATTGCTAGAGCTTGGTTACCAACAAGGCTTATTTAGCGGTCTGTTAAAAGCCGGCGTATTCGTGTGGCGAGACACCAATAGCAATGAAGATGAACAAACACAAAGCGCAGCTAAGCTAAGCTGGGAGTATCAGTTTTAATATCAAAGAGTAAAGCTCCATTAGGATGCTTTACTCAACTTTTTATCTTTGCCGCCTTAATTAGCTTTCAGATTTTGGCTTATTGCAACAAGCCTCAGGTAATCTTTGTTGCTGAACAATGAAATAACTATCAAGGTGTCCGAAAGTTTTATGAGCCAGCTATATAAATACCATCAATTCGTCCAGCTTTAGAGGCTCTAAAACTTTGTTTGTGATTCTACTTGGTATTTAACACGCCTGACGCTTTAGTAAGTGCTTTCACTTTGTTCCATAAACTTCCTAGTAATAGAAGGTCGCGATTTAAAATCAACACAGCTACCATCATCAAATCAAAGAAATTAATTGAAACACTATAAACAGTCCAAAACCACCACGGCTCACTATTTTCCACAATAAATCTGTCGGTATGCATGGCAATGAATAATAAACCGTTCATTGATAAACCGAATATGACATACCAATAAGCTCTTGATGGCTTCAGCGAGAGTAACTTATGCAGCAATACAATCGCACACACTGTCAATAAGTCGCTGATAAAAAAAACCAAATAAGGGTATGTTGATGCTAGTATTTCTTTAAAAAAGTGGTTAGATATAAAGTAAGAGGTTGCAATAATGCCAGCGGTGACCACTAATGAGTCACTTTTAACTATATTGAGAAAGCGAAAGCTAAGGTTAAATACAAACGCCAGTATTAAACCTAACAGGATAATCGTGTCAAAATGTAAACTTAGATCACCAAACAAAATTCAACCTCTTTAAACCTCTCGATGTCTTAGTCGTAACTTTCGATTATAACACCTGCGCCACGCGCGCCACTCACTTTCATGAGTAATTCTTTATTTGCTAGTACCTTAGCAGAAAGCACTGTCGCTTGACCAGTATTACCATTTAAGCTTGAGCGTTTTTTACTCGCTATTGTTGTTTTTAGTAGTTTCATATTTACCTCATTTAACTATCATTTTTAGATAATATAATATTAACTTTTTAGTTACATATGGAGTGTTAATTAAAGCAAATACCAAGCCACTATTTTTTGACACCACCACTTCGAGCGCCTAATTGACAAAAAAAGAGGATAAACGACATATTAGGGTAAATAATAAAAGGGCGACTGGGATCAACCAGACGCCTTTTATGGTTTTTCAGGGAGTTTAGGCAACAAACTTACACGGGATCACCGCACCTTTTGCCGCCTTTAATAGGAATTCCATTGCCACTTCATCACAATGGTCTTTACGTAAACATAAATCACAGTCCTTCATCACTTTTTCAGGGAGAGTGTCTTTAGTACAGTAACTAAAGCCTTGTTTAGTGAAGAACCCTGGCACTCGTGTTAGGACAATTACTCTGTTAAGCGCCAGTTTTCGTGCTTTTACCAGTAAATACTGTACCAACTGCATACCTTGACCTTTTACCGGCGTTTGCGGGTCAACGCCTAAGGAACGGATTTCAGCTAAGCCGGTATCATAAATGTAAAGGGAGGCACATCCGGTGATCTTGCCATCCACTACAGTTACGGCGAACTCATTGATTGAGTGGATCATATCACTTTTTGCTCGCGGCAAGTTTTCGCCGACTTTGGCCCAATGCTGAATCAGCCCAGCAATCGCATCTACATCGTCTAAATTAGCGTCTCTAACTAGGATCTGCTGTTTTTTTTTCGCCGCGCGTACGGCTAGTTCAACTTGTGTGACCGATGTACCGCCCAGCGCCTGACGAGCGGCAATCCCAGCATCCAATTCCAATACAGGATATACATCGTCGCTTATTACAGCGCAAACCTGTTGGAATGTCTCCAAGGTGAGGTCTTCTAAATTTTTGCCCTCAGCAATGGCTATTTGCACCAGTTGCCCAACAATGTGATGCCCTTCTCTAAATGGGATCCCTTTAGCAACCAAGTAATCAGCCAACTCAGTAGCATTGGCATGTCCACCTTGCGCCGCCTTACGAGTCGTCTGAGCATTTACCTTTAGACCTTTGATACAAGCTTCTGCCATGTGAATACAAGCAAGCCAAGTTGGCATAGCATCAAACAAGCCCTCTTTATCCTCTTGCATATCTTTATTGTACGCCAAAGGCAGCGCTTTTAAGGTCATCATCATGGCGCTAAATGCACCAAAAACACGTCCAGTTTTGCCACGGATTAACTCCAGCGCATCGGGGTTTTTCTTTTGCGGCATTAACGAGGAACCAGAAGTAACATTGTCTGCCAGCTCAATAAACGCCGCTTCACCCGAGTTGTAAAATATTAGGTCTTCTGCAAAACGCGACAAATGCATCATAGAAATACTGGCACAACTGAGTAGCTCAACCACAAAGTCTCTGTCTGAAACCGCGTCCAAACTGTTACGACTGGCGTGACTGAACCCTAAATTGGTCGCCAAAGTCTCTCTATCGATTGGATAAGCGGTGCCAGCTAATGCACCACTACCAAGCGGACAGACATTTAAACGAATGAGCGCATCTTGTAGACGAGATTCATCCCGCTCAAGCATTTCAACATAAGCCATACACCAATGACTAAACAGCACGGGTTGTGCACGCTGTAAATGTGTATAGCCCGGCAAAATCGTGCCGAGTTCACGCTCTGCTAAATTGACAAAGGCCGATTTTAAAGACCCTAATGCCGCCAGTAACTGCTCGGCACATTGACGGCTCCACAGTCTAAAATCGGTGGCTACCTGATCGTTTCGACTGCGCCCCGTATGAAGTTTTTTAGCTAAATCGCCTACTTGCTCGATAAGCTTTGTTTCCACATACGAATGAATATCCTCATACCCAGCATTGGCAACCGCACTTAAATCTTGCTGCACGTTCTCTAACAACGCATTCAGCGCAGCAACCAACTCTTGATGTTCCTCTTCATCGAGTACATTCACCTGTAAAAGTGCGCCAGCCCACGCAATGGAGCCGACGATGTCCTGCTCTGCCAGTTGATAATCAAAAGGCAAAGAGTCATTAAATTGCTTAAATGCCGCATCCGGACCCGATGAAAAACGCCCGCCCCATAACGCCATAATGTTTCTCCTAACGCTCTGTATTACGACTTTTTGTTTAATGCAGCTATCCGACTGGATAGCGAGAATAAACGAATAAACCCTTCGGCATGTGATTGATCGTAAACATCATCTTCACCAAACGTTGCAAAGTCTTCACTGTATAAACTGTTCACTGATTGCTTTTGTACCGCGCTCACTTGCCCTTTGTACAATTTTAAAACCACATCACCTGTGGCTACCTCAGACAATGCCTCAGCACCTGCTAAAATTGAGTCTTTCAGCGGTGTAAACCAACGACCGTCATATACAAGATGTGCAAATTCACTGGCCAAAGTCTCTTTCCACTTACGGCTTGATTTATCTAAAACCAACTCGTCAATTGCTTGTAGCGCCGCCATGATCACGGTGCCCCCTGGCGTTTCATAACAGCCGCGAGACTTCATACCCACTAGACGGTTTTCAACGATATCAACACGACCCACGCCATGAGCAGAGGCAATCTGGTTTAGCTGCACCAAACATTGATACGGACTGTATCGCTCACCATTAACCGCCACAACGCGACCTTGCTCAACACGCACTGAAACAAATTCAGCCTTGTCTGGCGCTTGCTCTGGCGATACCGTCCAAGTCCAAACCTGTTCGCTTGGTTGGTTCCATGGGTTTTCAAGCTCACCCCCTTCGTGTGAAATATGCCATGCATTGGCGTCACGGCTGTAAATCTTGGTCGCTGATGCTGAACATGGAATATTACGCTCAGCCAAATACTCCAATAGTGATTCACGGCTTGATAGATTCCATTCACGCCATGGCGCAACCACTTTTAGATCCGGTGCCAGCGCAGCAAAGCAAGATTCAAAGCGAACCTGATCGTTCCCCTTACCCGTACAGCCGTGCGATAACGCATCGGCACCGACTTTGCGGGCTACCTCAACCTGTGCCTTGGCAATGATAGGACGCGCCATTGACGTGCCTAACAAATAAGTGCCTTCATAGATGGCACCTGTTTTCAGCGTTGGATAGATATAATCACTGACCAGCTGCTCTTTTAAATCCACGATATGACATTCAGATGCACCAGAGGCAATGGCTTTTTCTTCAACACCAGCAAGCTCTTCTTCACCTTGGCCAACATCCGCTACAAACGCTACAACTTCACAGCCGTAGTTTTCTTTTAACCAAGGCACAATTGCCGATGTATCTAAACCACCCGAGTAGGCCAATACAACTTTTTTTATTTCGCTCATTTGCTTTACATCCTTACACGTAATTTGGATTTAACAGTGATACCAGCAAAGCATTCTGGGCATGCATGCGGTTTTGTGCTTGTTGAATTATTTTTGAATTTTTGCCGTCCATTACCTCAGAGGTGATCTCATACTCTCTGTGTGCAGGTTGGCAGTGCAAAACGGTGCTTGCACCGGTTTGTTTTAATAAAGCCTGATTGATTTGATAGGGCATAAATGTTTGTTTCACTTGCTCAAGCGACGTATTGTTACCCATAGATACCCAAGTATCTGCATACAATGCGTTAGCGCCTGCAGCAGCCTCTATTCTGTCGCTGATCATTACAGACGCGCCATTTGCAGCAGCGATTTGTTCGGCTTGCTTAACGATTTGTGCATCTGGTGAATGCCCCTTTGGACACACTGCCACAAAGTCAGTACCTAATGTAGCAGCCAGCAACATCAAAGAATGCGTTACATTATTGCCCTCACCTAGATAAGCCAATTTCAACTGACTTACATCACCATGTACCTCTTGTAGCGTTAAAAAGTCAGCCAATGCCTGGCAAGGGTGATATAAATCACACAAACTATTTACCACCGGAATCGATGCATGCTCTGACAAAGTCGTAAGGGTGCTGTGATGATTTACCCGAGCAACAATAGCGTCTGCCCAAGCTGAGATATTCAAAGCGAAGTCTTGCACCGACTCTCGGCTACCAATCGCACCATTTTGTTGGTCTAAATAAACGGCATGACCACCTAGTTTGTTAATGCCAATATCAAACGATAAACGTGTACGCAAACTTGGTTTTTCATACAAAGTGACGATTGATAGGCCGGTTAACGCCTGTGCGTACTCTTTCGGCTGACTTTTAATATTTTGTGCTAGTTTAAGTAACTTAAGGATCTGTTCCTTATCAAACTCAAGTCCGGTTAAAAAATGTTGTAACATGTGCAAATCCTATGGAGTGATTTTGGTTCCGATGTGCGCCCCATCAACGAGAGCGCCCAAGTTTTCTGGCTTTTGCCAGCTTGAGATATACACTCCTCGTCGTAAGTGTTGGGCTGCGCGAAGGCTGGTCTTTACTTTGACCTCCATTCCGCCCACTATCACTCCTGTTGCTATTAATTCCTCTATTTGTGATTTACCTAATTGATACAATGGCTGCTTATTAGCATCCAATACGGCTTCCACATCCGTCATAAAAATGAGTTCTGCGTTGAGTTGGCTGGCAATGGCTGCGGCCGCTTCATCTGCGTTAACGTTATAGAGCTGCCCATCTTCACCAAGCCCCACTGAGCTCACTAAAGGAATACGACCAAGCGCCAGCAAGGTGTTCAAAATGCTCTTGTCATGCGTCGTACACTCCCCCACCTGACCAAGTGCTTTGAGCTTTTGCTTAGCCATCAAACCCGCTTCATATAAACAGCATCCCACTGGCGATAAATTCGCATTGATGGCATGTGCCATCAGTTGCTTGTTGGCACACCCTGCAAGCGCGCCAACAATGTAGGGCATTTGTTCTTTTGGGCTAATCCGCAGCCCCTGATGCTTTGCCGTAGCAAACCCCGCATCATTTAACCAGCGGTCCACCAATGAACCACCGCCATGAACCAGTACAAATTGCTTAGATGCATCACTGTGCGTGAGTTTCGCAAGCTCCAAAAATAGCGACTGTGCTGCGTCTTCAGTATCCAGTACTGCGCCGCCTATCTTGATCACCCAAGTTTGCATTACCATGCTCCTTTTAAGCCCAGTTCGCTATTAAGCGCACAGGCTAAGTTCATGCATTGCAGCGCTTGACCCGCAGCTCCTTTGAGCAAGTTATCAATTGCCACCACAACGATGAGTTGCTGCCCCTGTTGTTGCCAACCGATGTCCACAAATGGTTGCCCAGCAACACTTTTTATTGAAGGCAATTGCGCCCCTTTGAGCCGGATCAGCGGTTCATCCGCTAGTGCCTGATATGCCTCATCGACTTGTGACGGTGTTACTTCGGGTTTAAGTTGAATATAAATAGTCTCTAAGATACCCCGTGCAAAATTACCCAAGTGTGGGGTAAACAGCACATCATGGCCAAGGTATTGACTGATCTCTGGCGTATGACGATGCTTGAACAAGCCATAAGGTGCCAAAGATACTTCGCAAAAATGAGTATTTAAACTGGCCTTTCTACCCGCTCCCGTCACGCCTGAGACCGCATTAATGATCACTTGTTGATCCGCTAGCAGATCAGCTTGCTTCAGGGGTTTTAACGCATTCAGTGCCGCCGTTGGATAACATCCAGCAACTGCGACCAATTGCGCCTGACTGATTGCTTGAGCATTCCATTCAGCTAAACCATATTCAGCCTGCTCTAGCCAATGTGGATAAGGGTGGCTAAAGCCATAATATTGTTCATAATCAGCGCTGCTCGCTAAGCGGTAACCGCCAGATAGGTCAAATACCTTTTTACCCATCGCTAAAAACTTAGGGGCCAGTTCAACACTCACTTGATGATCAGTACACAAGCAAACGAAATCCGCTTGCTCATTGATATCTAAAAAAGCGTGTTCGGTTAAAGGCAGTAAGGGCGTGTCGAGCAAAACTCCATGCTCTGGATACAACTGGCTCAATGACTTGTTCTTATCCAAGCTTTGCTCTGACACGTAACAACCCGACAGGGAGAAGTTGGGGTGTTTGGCTATAAGGCTGGCAAGCTCCGCACCGCTGTATCCGCTTGCGCCGACTATCGCTACTTTCTTGTTCACATTCATCATTTTTATTCGGGGTCTCTTATTTGTATTGCGTTTACAGGTCAAAATGAAATTAAATAGTGAATGAGTATCGTCGCATGTCAGCCTCTAAAATACTTATGCTAAAAAAGTGAATTGATATTCATACTAAACACCTTTAAATTGTTATGCAAACACTTTGAATAAATATTTTGGATTTTTTATGGCAACCCCGACTTTTTTAGATATGTATCAACAGCTCATCGCCAATCCATCAGTCAGCGCATTGGACGAGTCCCTTAATATGAGCAACCGTCCTGTAATAGAGCTGCTAGCTGGTTGGTGTGAAGCCCTTGGCTTTACGGTAGAGATCACCGAGCTGAAAAGTGCGCCCGGTAAATTCAACTTACTCGCTAAGCGCGGTACAGGCGAAGGAGGCTTAATGCTGGCAGGCCATACTGATACCGTGCCGTTTGATGATAGTCGCTGGAACTTTGACCCATTTCAGTTAAAGCAACATGACAATCGACTTTACGGGTTAGGCTCAATCGATATGAAAGGTTTTTTTGCATTTGTGTTAGATGCCATCAAAACACTTGATGAGCAAGGTGGGAAACAAACAGAGCCATTATTAATCTTAGCCACTGCTGACGAAGAAACCACGATGGCTGGTGCACAACAAATCGCTAAACATCCCGATTTAAAGCCCGCGCGTTGTATCATAGGTGAGCCGACAGATATGACCCCGGTATACACCCACAAGGGCCATATGAGTAGTGCTATTCGCATTCTTGGCCGCTCGGGCCATAGCTCCGATCCTGAGCGCGGTTTAAATGCAATTGAAGTCATGCATATGGTAATTGCAAAATTATTGCAGCTAAAAGAACAATTAAAGAATAAATATTCACTTTCGGATTTTGCTATTCCGTATCCGACATTGAATCTGGGACACATCCATGGCGGCGACAACGCCAATCGTATTTGTGGCTGCTGTGAGTTACATATTGATTTGCGCCCTCTGCCTGGGCTGAGCATCAAAGAGCTACAAATGTTACTGCTGGAAGCTGTGGCGCCTGTTAATGCGCAATACCCCAACAGCGTTGAAGTTATTGACCTACACGACCCGATCCCAGCGTTTAGTGGCAGCACCGACAGTGCCTTGGTAAAATTGGCAGAGCAAGTATCAAATACACAAGCTGTGGCCGTTAACTACTGTACCGAAGCGCCATTTATTCAACAGCTAGGGTGTGAAACCATCGTCATGGGACCAGGTTGCATAGAGCAAGCACACCAACCCGATGAATTCCTCGCGATGGAAAAAGTAGCGCCAGCACAACAAAAGATCAGTCATTTGATAAATGCTCTGTGTTTTAGTTAACACTTCAAGTAAGCTCATAGGTTGATGTAAACTCGCAACAAAACTAAGTAGCCAGGTACAATGACAGCAAAAAAGTGGACCTTAAAAAGCATTGCCGCACAACTGGGTGTATCAAACGCAACCGTATCAAACGCGTTCAATCGGCCCGATCAGTTGTCCAAACAAAAAAGGGAAGAGATCTTATCAGCATGTCATGAACTTGGTTATTTTGGTCCTAATCAGGCGGCGCGCTCTTTAAGAAAAGGTACATTTAATATCGTCGCGCTCGTGCTACCCGATAGTGTGGAATATATGGTGTCAGATCCAGTCGCCAGTAGCTTTATGCGTGGCGTGGCTAAAGAGCTGGAACCCCAAGGGATCAATTTATTGCTTTTCTCTGGCGGTGCGGACAATGTCAACAACATCGTAGATTTTGTTGATGGCTTTATATGTTACGGCAGACCGCGAAACGCCAAGCTTATTGACCACCTTGAAGCGCTTAATAAAGAAGTGGTTGCTGTCGATTTTGAACTCAAAGGCCAAGCTAGCGTCAATATCGACAACTATCAGGCAGCCTATGAGGTGTCTAAACAAGCACTTACTGCCTTCCATGACGCTGCCACGCAAGCAAACGTTGCTATTTTGGGGCTGCGATTATTAGATACAGATTTAATCTGTCGCGTGTATGACCACCATCTACCAAAACTCAATACCTCGATTGCTCACCAACGCTTAGCTGGATTCAGACAAGCGTTACAAGAGTCACATATCGCTTTATCTGATGATAAAACTTGGAATATCCCAGAAAGTAGCGAGCGATGGGCACGCATCGCAGCCAAAGAAGCGCTCAACGTACAACCATGCCCTAATGTATTGCTGTGTATGAGTGATTTGATAGCTCTAGCTGCGGCAAGAGAGGCACTTGAGCAAGGCATCAAAGTGCCCGAAGAGTTAAAAATAGTTGGCTTTGATGGGATTGACGAAGCGCAGTTATTCAACCCAGCTATCACCACGATTCATCAAAACAGCGAAGCCAAAGGGCAACGCGCCGCTGAGCTTTTTATGAGTAAACAAAAACAGCAATTAATTTTGCCGTTTGAATTAAAGGTCGGCCAATCCACCTAACTAACCTGAACTCGGGATAAGCTACATGATACAGCACAGTACATTGATTTAATTGGCTTTCTCATATCCATTATCCCGAACTCAGGTTAACTATTCTACACTTGCTGATTACACAATTAGTTGAGTAAGTCAGCCAGGTCAATCGTCTGTGCTTGGTGTGTATCACCTGTGGTAAGCAAAGCTACGCGCTTGGATAAATCAACCTCTAAACTGGCGAAGTCATCTATGTTCTGCCACTTCATAGTCAGGCTACTCTGAGCCCCTTGCACTGAGAACTCACCGTTAAACGCCGCGCTGCTATTACGCAATTTGATAAGCTTACACAGTCCTTTCACAACTGGTTTGCCTAGGTGTTTATGTACTTGTTCTAAAGATAAATAACTACGGTTAATATCTCTGCCAACTTGAGTTTGTTCCAGTAGGGTCATGTCGTTATTGAGTGCTAGCAAACCACCATAATAAACTTGCGGCACACCGGGCGAAAAGAACTGGATCGCGCGGGCAGTTAAATATGCTAAATCGTCTCTACCAAGTGCATCGTAATACGTACAATTGACTTGATAAAGATCCACATTGCTCGCTGCGGACCCTGTAGCTTTTAAGCTCTCTCCATGACTATTTGCATGGATGGTTTGCACTAAGCTATCCACTTCGCTGGCATTTAACAAGCCTGGTTTATCCCCTTCGGGACCCGCATCTACAATGCCAATGCCGTCATGCGTATCAAGCACTGTTAAACAGTTACGCGGCGAAACATTTAACCACGACACCAATGCATCGACATTTTGATTAAACAAGGTGTGTAAAATTAGTGGTGGCAGCGCAAAGTCGTATACCCTATCTACTTTTTTCGCTATCGCTATTTGAGTTTGATAATGACTGTGGATCTCTGCAATAGTCTCCATCCCTAATGCGTGCGCTTGTTCCGCCAGCTGTTTAATAAATACAAACGTTTCATCCGTCATAAAACAGCTTGTCCCGGCACGCTTTATGGCAAAGCCAGCGGCATCAAGACGAATAATCTTTACGCCACTTTTTGCAAACAAGTTGAGCACATCATCTAAATAACTTTTACCTGAATCGGTCTCTACATTAATATCGATTTGATTATCAGTAAAAGTGGTCCAAAAGTTTATCACCTCCCCCGTTGCCAACTTTTTAGGCGAAAAGCAGCTTGTTGGTCTAGGCCTAAAGATCATGTCAGCTTGGGCGGGTGTTATCCCATTTGGAAACACATCTGTTTCTTTTAAAAACATCGACCAATAAGGCGAGTGACGACCATTTTGCAATACATCTTGAAATTCATTCGACTGACCCGACACATGATTGACGATTAAATCCGCCATCACCTCGTAGCTTTGTCCAATTTCAGACAGAGTCTGCCAAGTCCCCAAGCGGCTATCAACCTGCGTATGGTCAATCGGATCGAACCCCGCATCACTGCCATCAATCGGATAGTAAAATGGCAAGATATGTACACCTGAAAACAACCCACAAAACGATTCATCAAGTAGTTGCTTTAATTGTGTTAAGCCATTTCCAGTCAGGCGATCGGCATAGGTGATCAATTGCACTTGGTTTTTCATAGTTTCGCTCAATATTCTAAAGTTGATTCTTAATCGATTAAGATATATCTTTATTCAACACCTAACTATATTCAAGCATTATTTAAAATTAAATTGGCTGACACCCCCGATACACGCACTAGACTTACTATAAATCAGCCAGTTAACCGTTGAGGCAACTACTATGACAACTAACAACCTAACAACGCTTCGCTGGCTCACGTATATGATGTTCTTTATGTTTGCGATGACATCGGATGCTGTGGGCGTGATCATTCCAGAGTTAATCGGTCAGTATAATCTAAGCATGACGCAGGCCAGTGCATTTCATTACGCCCCCATGATCTGGATAGCCATAAGTGGTTTATGCTTAGGCTTTTTGGCAGATAAGATTGGCCACAAGGCCACTATTTTAATTGGCTTCACCTTGTTTGCTTTAGCGTGTTTTGCCTTTGCCATTAGCAACAACTTTATTATTTTCGTGCTGCTGTTGAGTCTCATCGGTATTGCGATTGGCCTATTTAAAACCGCAGCATTGGCGCTGCTTGGAGACTTAAGCCCTAGCAATCATGCGCATACCAAAACAATGAATACGGTCGAAGGCTTTTTTGCCATCGGTGCGATTGTCGGCCCCGCCTTAGTCAGCTACATGATAACCGCAGGCGTTAGCTGGGTTTATCTTTATGTTTTAGCAGGTGTGTTGTGTATTTTGCTGAGCTTAGCAACGCTTAAGGTGCGATTTGTCGCCAAACCAAAGGCTATATCAGATCAACCTCCAAGCCTAAAACACACGCTATTAATGTGCAAAGATTTACACGCATTGGGCTTTTCAGCCGCGATCGCGCTGTATGTCGCAACAGAGGTCGCTATCTATGTTTGGATGCCGACTTTATTAAAGACGTATCAAGGTGAATGGACCTTGCTGGCCACCTATGCGTTAACTATTTTCTTTGTTTTACGCGCAGTCGGCCGCTTTATGGCAACTTGGCTATTGAATATATTTGGCTGGCAAGTGGTTATGTTGGTGCTCAGCATTGCCATCTTCTTGTGTTATCTCGCTACTTATTTATTTGGTGTAAACGCTGCGGTTGTCAGCCTGCCACTGAGTGGGTTGTTTATGTCGATGATCTATCCCACCTTGAATTCCAAAGGCATATCTTGTTTTGCAAAACATCAGCATGGCTCTGTCGCGGGCGTGATCTTATTTTTTACCGCGCTGTCGGCGGCGCTTACTCCGCTATTAATGGGGGTAGTCAGCGACTACTTTGGCCATATTCAGTACGGCTTTGCGCTTGCCACTCTATTTGCCGCTTTGCTGATGCTCGCTATGCTTTATAACTGGTGGCGAAACCCCGCACAACTTCGTCTCGCTACGATTTAAGCCTGCCACAAAAGTGTTCAGCAGTGCACCAGTGTTGAACACTTTTTTATTTTTAATAACAGTTAGTTAAATCATTACGCACAATTATCGAGCAAATTTTCATTGCAAAACAGTCAGTTTTTGCTAATTTACTTAATCGATTAAGATGATAACTCCACTATCGTGGTGCCATACTCTAAATAGACAACAATGAGGCACATTATGAGAAGAAAAAACCCAACTTGGTTTGCGCTAAGTGTAATCACGCTGGCTATCAGTGCAAATGCGTGGGCACAAGAACAAGCCCCAAATAGCACCAAGCAAAAGAATGAACTAGAAAAAATAATCGTAACTGGGGTGCCACAAAAACGTACCGTCATGGCCTCAAGTGTTTCTGTAAGCAGTATCTCTGGCGAACAAATCAATGTATCAACGCCTAGAACCACGGCAGAGGCGTTCAGGATCCTTCCTGGTGTGCGCTCTGAATCAACAGGTGGTGAGGGCAACGCCAACATCGCCGTTCGGGGATTACCTGTGGCCTCAGGTGGCGCTAAATTTTTACAACTGCAAGAAGATGGTCTGCCTATTTTACAATTTGGCGATATCGCTTTTGGTAATGCTGACATTTTCATGCGCCTCGATAACACCGTACAAACGGTGGAGTCTATTCGTGGCGGTTCAGCCTCAACCGCAGCAAGTAATGCACCGGGCGGTATTATCAACTTTATCTCTAAAACCGGAGAAAGTGAGTCAGGCAGTATCGCAACCACTTTCGGTTTAGATTATGACGAGTTTAGAACCGACTTTGAGTTTGGTAGCTACCTGTCTGATTCGGTGCGCTTTCATATTGGTGGCTTTGTACGCCACGGTGAGGGGGTAAGAAATACGGGTTACACAGGCAATAAAGGTGGGCAAATCAAAGCCAACCTGACAAAAGAATTTGATAACGGTTATGTTCGAGTCTATTTCAAACATTTAGATGACAAAAGCACCGGCTACCTACCTATGCCCATGCGTGCTAACGGCGACTCCTTAAGTGGCTTTGACGCTCTCGAAGATACACCACATTCCGCCTATTTTATCAATACACAAGGCTTAGGCGCGAACAATGAAATTCGCCAAGGTGATATGCGCGACGGTATGCATCCACAAGTTAACAGTGTAGGTGTAGAGGCCAGCTTTGATTTGAGCAATAACTGGCAGGTCGAAAATCGCTTTCGGGTTTCCAGCGTCAAAGGCACATTTAACGCACCATTTCCTGCTGAAATCGGCGATGCACAAGGTATTGCAACGAGTATCGCAGGTGAGAATGCTAGCTTAAAATATGCCAATGGCCCGCAAGCAACAATGGCAGTAAATGACGAAAACATCATGCGAATTCACACGTTTGATGTACAAATGCGAGATTTTGGCTCGCTCGTCAATGATATTAAGTTAACCAAAACCTTACAGGATGACACGACCATCACATTAGGTTTTTACGCGTCTGAACAAATCATAGCCATGTCGTGGCTGTGGAACTCGTATTTAATGGAATTAAAAGGTGATAATGCCGCCTTGATTGATGTGTTTGCAGCGGATGGTACATCCTACTCAGACAACGGTTTGTACGCTTATGGCACGCCTGCTTGGGGTAACTGCTGTCAGCGTAATTATGATACCGACTATTCAACCCGTGCGCCTTATCTCGCTGTGTCTAGTCAATTTGGTGATATCACTGTTGATGCCAGTGTACGTTATGACTGGGGTGACGCAACGGGCACTTACGCGGGGGCTGTGGTATCCGAGCGAGATGTTAACGGCGATGGCGTTATCTCAAAACCCGAGGAACAAGTGGCGGGCATTGACCTGGCAAACCCAGATATTGTGAATTATGACTGGAATTACACCAGCTATTCCATCGGTGCGAACTATCAGATCAACAACAGCCAAGCGGCTTTTGCCCGTATCAGTGAAGGGGCACGCGCCAATGCGGATCGCCTGCTCTTTGGTAAGGTGGCCCCTGATGGCAGTGTGGCAAAAGAAGATGCCATTGATGAAGTCACGCAGGTTGAACTGGGCTTTAAACAGCGCTTTGACAATGGCAGCCTATTTGCCACAGCCTTTTATGCGCAAACCGAAGAACAAAACTTTGAGGCCACCAGCCAGCGGTTTTTTGACCGTCAATACGAGGCACAAGGGATTGAATTAGAGGGGATCTATTTTGTCGGCTCATTTGATTTTAGAGGCAATTTAACATGGACCGATGCCGAGATAACCAAAGATGCCTTGTCTCCTGAGGTGGTAGGCCATACACCACGCCGTCAGGCCGATTTTATTTACTCTCTTATGGGACGTTACAACATGGAACAGGGCGCGGTAGGCGTCAGTTTAATCGGCACGAGTGATGCGTATGCGCAAGACAATAACGACTTAAAGCTTGATGGTTACACACAAGTCAATGCCTTTGCCAGCTATGATGTAACGCAGAACCTTTCTATTTCTTTGAATGTTAACAATCTATTCAATGCGGTGGGTATTACCGAAGCGGAAGAAGGCAGCATACCAAGTAACAATATCATTCGTGCGCGCAGTATTAATGGCCGAACCACGTCGTTTACACTTAAATATCAATTCTAGCGAGGTGAATATGTCCCAATGTACTGCGATAAAGTTAACTTGCTTTGGCGAAGCATTAATAGACTTACTCCCGAGTCAGCACGGGGCGTTTCTACCCATTGTGGGAGGAGCCCCTGCCAATGCTGCCGTCGGTTTTGCTAAACTTGGCGGAACGGCCGAATTTTTAGGCGGCTTGGCAACCGATGGGTTTGCGCAACTGATCCGCAGTACATTGGATTCATATGGTGTGTCCACAAGACACTGTCCAACGATAGCCCTAACGAATACCGCGCTTGCTGTCGTCACCCTTGACGAAAATAACGAGCGTCAGTTTAGCTTTTATCGCAATCAAACAGCTGATCTGATGGTTAACGCCGCTGACTTTGCACAGTTTCAATGGCCAGAGGTTGGCGTATTTCATTTTTGCTCCAACACACTGACCACCAGCGACATTCGCCAAACTCATATGGCTTTGCTTGAACAAGCACTTAGGCATCATCAGCTTATTAGTTTTGATGTGAATCTTCGGTTGGCTCTGTGGCCCGATGTATCCCAACTCAGCGCCAATATTGAGGCGTGTTTTAAGTACTGCGACATACTGAAGTTCAGCCTTGAAGAGCTGGAGTACCTATGCCAAACGGCGAATACGACCACACAACAATATTGCCACTGGCTGTTTGCATTAGGCGTTAAACTGGTACTTATCTCTAACGGCCAACACCCTGTAAAGTTGCTCACCAAAACACAACAGATTGAAATTGCCACGCCCACGGTTCAAGTAACGGATACCACAGGGGCTGGAGACAGCCTGATCAGTGGCTTTTTGTTTTATTTAGCAAAGCTAAATGTTCACAAAGCAAATCTTGTGGATGACATTGATAAGCTAGAGCAAGCGGCTAAATTTGCCGTTAAATGTGGTGCGCATACATGTACACAGCTTGGCGTTATGCAGGCTTTGCCGACACTTGAACACGTCTGTTGATATTTCAAAGTACATTAAAAAAGCTGGCAACCTGCCAGCTTTCTTTATCAGTCTTAAATCGGTGAACCCGGAGGCATCTTCAATGCTTTAAAACCTTCTGGCCATTTGCCGCTTGCTAAAAAGGCATTGACCTGCCTTGCCAGCTCATGACGATAGGCGGTTTCTTCACTGACATTGCTAAACAAGGATTGTTGGTCAAACTGCTTAGCAACACGCATCAGCTGGAACCTAAGCTGTGCCTGCACCTCTGGCTCCACTTTGTCTGAGCTTGCCAATTGCGCCATACGTGCAGCCGTTAAGTACTGAACACGCTGTGTTAGCTTTTGTGTCATACCGCTACTGGCGCTTGCATCAAACACCTTGCGATACAATGCATTCATTACCTGCTCAACGCCTAAATGCTTAACATCTCTTGCTTTGTGCTGCGCCAAACGGTTTAGTCGCTCAGCATTGAGCAACAAATTCAAGCTGTGATTGGCAGCAACTTCGGGCAAAGCCATGGCATCGAGCGTGAGCCCTGTTCTACCATACACGCTTTCACGGGTTTTGCTCTCGCCATATGCTTTGGGTGGGATCAGCGCCAAAACACTTTCAGGAATGCGCAGCTGTTGTGCGTCGAGGGTTTTCAAAATTGCCTGTAGGGCTTGCTTTTGCATGGCCTTATCAACAACTTTTGCGCCTTTAACAGCATTGGCTGTACGAACTTCATAGTCATAGTCAACGCCACCAATTAATTTAACAGCAGACTCAACTTGATAGCGATGGAATAAAAATAACGGCACAAGCTTTTCTTCCAACTGAGATAACGCCACGCCAGTTTTAATATTGTTAATACCAAAAGTGTTCAGTGCCTTTTGGCGAACATCTAGCACACGCAATAGCTCCGCCGCTGGATCCGCCCCATTGTCCCATAAGTGTGCTGTTGGATGAGCACCACCTTGTGCGCGTGCATCGCTGTCAGAGATAAACTCTAAACCCAGCTCACGATTTTGCGCCAAAATATCAGCCAAGCCCTGCGCTTCATCGCCATGGCTAAAATCACTGTAACCATATTTAACAACTTGGGTATCCCATGCCCCCATTCCTTTGGCGTAGCCTTGAGTTATATCTAGTTTGCCATTTGCGTCGAATGAAACCAAAGGGTGTGGATAGTCCATCACAGAAGCTCTGTCTTTGGTTGAGGCAGAGAAGTTGTGTGCAATCCCTAAAGTATGACCAATTTCGTGAGCGCTCAGCTGACGAATACGATCCAGTGCCATGTCATGCAGACGACTGACCACCTCATCACCCTTAACAAACGGTGCAGCGAGCGCCTCTGCAATGAGAATGTCTTGGCGTACTCGTAAAGAGCCAAGCGTCACATGCCCTTTGATAATTTCACCTGTACGTGGGTCAATCACCGATGCACCATATGACCAACCTCGAGTAGCTCGATGTACCCACTGGATCACGTTGTAGCGCACATCCATAGGGTCGGCATTCTCTGGCAATATTCTAATCTGAAAAGCATTTTTGTAACCTGCTGCGGCAAAGGCATCGTCCCACCATTGACCACCTTCTAATAGGGCAGTTTTAACGGGTTCTGGTACACCGGGATCAAGGTAGTAAATAATCGGCTCAATCGGCTCGCTCGGTGTAGCACTGGGGTCTTTCTTCGCTAAGCGGTGGCGTGGAATGTAACGCACCAACATAGACTCTCCCAGTGGTGCCGAATAATCTTTATGTTCAATACTCCAATAACCTGATTGCGGATGGAACTTACGCGGCTGATAGTTATCATCTGGCAGTTTGACTAACGAGTGATGCTGATGAACCGTAATAGCATATGGGTCAGCCACCGCTTGACGCACATATTCGCCCGGCTTATTGCCCGTAAAGGTCAACACAGCTTCCAATTCGGTGTTATCAACAAATGCTTTACTGCGCTCCATAAACACCGCGCTGCGGCTTTTATCTAGGTTAAAGCTGCCCTGCTCGCGTTGTGCAAGTGTGCGACTCACGGCATGAACGTCTGATAAAAGATAAGGGGTGTAATCAATCAATACACTATCGCTATCTTCTGCAACGACACTAAAGCCCTGTAAAATACTCGATGCGAAGGCTTCATTTACGCTTTGTTGCTCAGCAGGGTTTGAAGAGCTAGCGCGATAATAACTGTTTAAGGCGCGCAGCATCACTTTGTCACCAAAACGTTCAAACTGTACCAAATAAGTGCCGCCAAGCTGTCCTCTATCTAAACCGATATCGTTAGAGCCAACACCGTAAGGTAGGCTATGCTGTAGTAGAAATGGTTGCTTGAGCTTGTCCACATCCAGATAAATTTTGCCGCTGGAAGTGTCAGCATAAAAGGAATAATACCCCGGAAAACGATTTAACTTGTCAGTAAACTCGTCAATAGACTTAATTGCTGCGACAGCTTGAGTTATCATAGCGCCTAGCAAAGTACAGAATATGACGGATAGCTTGGCTATTTTTCGCATGATCTTACCTTGTTATTAGTGGTTTTAATGGCTGATTCAAACCCAGTATATAAAATTGTATACAAAGTTCAGCCATTTTAAGACGAAATTAATTGCGGCCTGAGTTCTCCTCTCACACTTTACAGACTCAAGCCACAACGTTATCAGGATCAAAAACTATGCGTAGACTCCCTCCAGTGCTTATCGAAGATGGTTGCTCAAGAGAGTTACTTTCTCTTATCCGTACAATTTTAGCGGCCTGTAAAGAGATCTCTTTCCGTGTTGGTCAAGGTGCCCTTTCTGGCGTACTCGGCTCAACGTTGGATGAAAATATTCAGGGCGAAACTCAGAAAAAACTTGATGTACTCTCAAATCAACTTTTAAAAGATATTCTACTTGAGTCTGGCTACGTTAAAGCCATCGCCTCGGAAGAGGAAGACTTCACCGTTGCGGGCAACCCAGATGCCGAATACATCGTAGCATTCGACCCATTAGATGGCTCATCAAACACAGATATAAACTCGCTGGTTGGTACAATTTTCTCAATCATGCGTGCACCGAAGGGCTCTGATGCGGCTGATCCTGCTATTTTCATGCAACCGGGCCACCAACAAGTTGCAGCGGGCTATGTGTTGTATGGCCCATGTACCACATTGGCTCTGACCATAGGTAAAGGCACGCGCATCTTCACGCTAGATAAAACGCACGGCAGCTTTATGCTTACGCAAGAGTTTGCAAAAATTCCTGAAGATACCAAAGAGTTTGCCATCAACGCGTCAAACCAGCGCCACTGGCAGCCAGCTATGCAAAACTACATTAGTGATTTGTTGGCAGGTGAAACAGGCCCGCGTGGTAAAAACTTCAACATGCGTTGGATTGCAGCCATGGTTGGCGATGTACACCGCGTACTATGTCGTGGCGGCCTATTTACGTACCCAGCTGACACCAAAGATCCAAACAAGCCATTTAAGCTACGCCTACTGTATGAAGCCAACCCGATGGCAATGTTGGTTGAGCAAGCAGGCGGCATGGCACACACGGGTGATGAACGCATTTTGGATATCGACCCGCAAGAAATCCACCAGCGCGTGAGTGTGATCTTAGGCTCAAAAAACGAAGTTGAAACCTGTTTGGGGTATCATAAGTAAAACGTAAATTCGCGTGATAAAAAGCGAGCATTAGCTCGCTTTTTTCATTTCTTGCCATTGTTTAAGTGGTATTGCGCGTGCAACCAGTGCTGGGTTGCTAAATCCCCACTGGGTTTTTAGCCATGTCAGCATGTTTGTTTCCAATACTGGCTCCAGCTCCAGCCATGCATTGTCCAGCCAATAATGTAACTCACAGTCGTAGCCGTCTACCTCACTTGGGTCTATGTAAACCGAGCCAATACACTCTTTTTCTTTGCTATCGAATACACAAAAACCATAGGCGATGTTGTCATTAAACTCACGTAAATGATGTTCCATCGCAGCGATATTATCCGCTAAAGTCATATCGGGTTTGGGCCAATCTGCTTGTCCTGCAAACAAGGCTCTAAGGCGCTGTTGATTACGCATCACCAAGTGGTAATCTGGCTCTGAAAATTTAGGCTGCATCACGCGTAATGTGAAATGCTCATCGTGGTAGCTATGGTGAACCGATTTGGCGCTTAGCGACATAGGTGTAAGTCCTTTTTATTTATATAAGTTGAGCAGTTGCGTTACTTTTTCATGGCTCATTGTACCCATTTGTTCGGGGTTTGCCAGCGCATACAACAGCCCTTCAACTTGTGAATGGTCAATATCGCCGCGCATTTCTAGCAGGTTTGCCCACATTTCCAACTCCTCAATCTCTACCTCACCATTTTGTACCTGAGCCAGTGCGAAGCACGCATCTTCAGTGGTGACGCGATACACTACCTGTTGTTGCGAGTAGTGTATCAATCGCCCATATACTTGCTGATAACCCTCAGCCAGGCGGGCAATCGTTGCTAAATCTCGGTAGTGAGGTGTGTTATGATCCATATCGTTATTGTTCATACTGGTATTTAAGAATGTCTTGTTCAAATTGTGATAAAGCGCTGACATGCAGTGCTGATCAAGGTTGTTGGTGTATGGCTTTGCCCAACATATTGCCCGTATCACAAACCCAAGGATGCCTGTGTAGGACGTGTCTAATCGAAAAACTCAAGGCACACATCGAATCTATCAGTACACACCCCATTGACGAACAGCTTGCGCTTGCAAGACCATTTAAGCATTCGGCTGCAATCGAAGGTCTTGACTATAACATCGAAGATGGCCTGCTGGTGATGAGTCGCTGGGCACACTTAAAACGCGGTAATTGTTGTGGCAACGGCTGTCGCCACTGTCCATACAGCTAATTGCCCGTAGCTACGGGCAGTTCACTCGGCAGCCCCCACTCGCTCCACGACCCATCATACACACTCAACTTTTGATAGCCACACTCATCCGCCGCCATGGCCAAAATACATGCCGTCACGCCCGACCCGCAGCTAAATTGTAAAGCTTGGTCAGTAATACCACGCTCAGCGAATAAAGCCTGAAGTTGTTCGACGCTTTTCAGCAACCCGTTTTGGTCCAAAAGCTCAGTGTATGGTAAGTTTTTACTGTTTGGGATATGACCACTGCGCATATTTTGACGAGGCTCTGGGTCTTCACCGCTAAAGCGTTTGGCACCGCGAGCGTCGAGCAGACAAACACTGTCATCATTTATTGCTGCTAATACCTGTTGGCTATCAATAAAGTAGCCACTTTGTGGCTTAGCCACAAAGTCGCCAATCAGATCATTGATGGCATAACTGCTGGTGGTGGGTAAACCCAAAGCTTGCCAACGCGGTAGGCCACCATCAAGTACATACACATGTGTAAAGCCCATGCTTTTGAACATCCACCATGCGCGAGCTGCACTAAATAAACCTAAATCGTCGTACACCACCACGGTGTCGTTTTGATTAATGCCTAGCTGTCGCATGTTTGCCTGAAATTGCGCACCGTCACACATGGTGTTAGGTAGTGGCGCATCGCTTTGAGTAAGCGCACCACTAATATCGAAACGCTTTGCGCCTTGAATGATGGCAGCTGGCGAATATGGCGAGGCAACCCCTGGTTTCACAATCCCCGCATCCAGTACCTGCACTTGCTCAAGGTGCTCTGCCAACCACTCACAGCTTTTCAAGTTTTTCATTTTAAATCCTTTATTGACTTATAACGGGTGAAATTACAGCCCTGCTCACGTTATACTAAGCGCCTTGTGAGAGTGCAATACAGCAGCAGTATTATTTTGAAACAACTACAAACAAATCAGGTTTCAGGGGCAATTTTGGTTGTCTTGCCCAAATTTATTGGCGATGCCATCAATACGCTACCGGCTGTGGCCATGTTACGTGAACTATACCCAAACAATGAGATTCACTTATTAGCCCGCCCCTACATGTGTGATATTTTTGCTCGCGATAGCCACTATCGACTTAATATCATTCGTGACACCCGTTATGACAAAGATAATAAAGATTCGCTATTTTCACTTGCCAAATCTTTGAAAAAATACAAGTTTAACATGGCAGTCTTGCTAAGAGGCTCGCTCAGCGAAGCTATATTGTGCAAACTGACTGGGATCAAATTTGTTTTGGGCTATAAGCAAAATGGCCGCGCTGCGCTACTCAGTCACGGTTTAAAGCTCAATCAAAATCACCATTATATTCATCGCTACTGTCATCTTATAAATGACTGTCACAATAAGCCTTTTGCACATTATGGCTTGCCTCAATTAAGCTATGAACATACTGATAAAGTAGTCAGCGATGGCGTAAAAACACCTATTGCCGTGTATTTTGGCGGAAAAAACAAAGGTGCTCGCCACTATCCGCTTGCGCTTGCGCAGCAGGCACTTATAGCGCTGTCTAAGCAGGTTGATGCGCACTTCTATTTAGTTGGCGATCCATCGGAAACCACTGACAACCAACAGCTTTATGAAACCCTGCAAGCACAAAATATCACCGTCACGGATCTCACAGGCAAAACCAGCTTAGTGGAGTTGGTTGACTGTATCGCAGCGTGTGAGTTAATGATTAGTATAGACTCTGGGCCTATGCATATGGCGGCTGCGGTAGATACGCCGTGTGTGGCAGTAGTTGGATTCGGCACTTCCCCTTGGTCAGTGGTGGCACCTAAAAACCAATCGTTTATCGCTCTTACCAGTCAAAGTTGCAGTTTATCAGAAGAAAAGATCATCGAAGAAGTTCGCCCCAGCGCAATCGCTGAGGCCAGCGCTCGGTTATTGAAAGAGTGTGCTAAATCTTAATGATCTCCGAGCGCATCGGCGCTAACTTAGCAAGAATTTGATTTTGCACGGGGTGGGCAATGCCAACCTCGTCCATTGCTGCTATCAATAAATCAACCACATGATTAAAGTCATGTTCATTGATGTTCATACCGGTATGAATTTGTACCATCGAGTCCCCATCATACTGGCATGGCCCGTCCAACACATCGCATAAATGGCTGACAAACCCGGTCCGAAAGTGGCTGACATTCGTTTGTTTAAAATAGTGAAAAACCACGTCATCCTGACCAATTTGATTGATAAAGGCATCCACCAAACGCTCCAATCCAGCTTGCTCACCCACTCTTTGATACAATGACTGCGGTGCGCTTTGACAGGCAGACAAACTCATCATCACCAGTAATGCTACAACCAACTTTTGTGTGTATGTAAAACACTTCATTTAAAAATATCCTGTTATCGACACATACCAACCCGTTTGTTTGTCTACACCGGCAATGGAGCCTAAATCTAACCACGCGGCAGTAACGCTCACGGATTTGTTTGGCAACCAAGCGATAAACACATCTCGCCAATGACTCTCACCTAAGCCTAGGTTATTTGCTTTCTCTCTAAACTCGACACCCATAGCGAACTCTCGGGATAGAAAAACAGCCGTACTGGCTTCAAGCAACCACTGCTTGCCTGCATGGTTCCCACCAAATCCCAATAATCCGACTTGATTGGCATCGCTATATCGTCCAGTAACATTCCAAAACCAGTTATAACCGTTGAGTGCGCCCAAATGCAGTTTACTCATTGCCACATAAACATCGTTACCACTGGTATGCTCAGCGCCGACTAAGGTCGCCACAGTGCCATCTTGCAAGGACTTATGTTGAATGCCAACACTTAACTGCGGCCAATCGCTATAAACAATATCGCCATAAAGGCGAACTTTTATGGCACTGATGTCTTGCTCAATATTGGTATTGAGTGCTGGCACAGCAAAGTCTTGCTCGGCGTAGCTTAGCTCAATGCGGTCGAAGAGGTTAGCTTGTACACCACATACATCCAGTCTGTAGTTTTTCACATCCCCTCGGCTACAAAACGCACTCAGCGCCCACTCATCTTCACTGGCATAACCCGCTAGCTGAGCCCAAGGTACAATACCACCGCCCGCACTCCCCTCTATCTGGGAAACACCTGGCGTGGCTAGCAATTTACCATCCGCCAAGGCGCTCTGAGACAACACCAACAGCAATAATGCGCTAAACCACTTCATGGTAACTCCCTAACCAGTTGATAAACTCTTTGGCTGGCAACGGACGACTTAAATGATAACCTTGTGCATAATCACAGCGCATTTGTTTAAGTAACGTCAGTGATTCGCTATTTTCAACCCCTTCAGAGACCACCGAAAAACCCAATTGATGACCAAGGGAAATCGTCGATTGCACAATACACTGATCTTGGTGAGATTCATTGAGTTTTAAAATAAACACTTTATCGAGCTTAAGTTCATCAATTGGTAGCATCTTTAACCTACCCAAAGAAGTTTGACCCACCCCATAATCATCTAAAGAAATCATAACGCCTAGCGCTTTCAATGCCTTAAGCGCAGCAATACCGCGCTCTTCATTTTCGATCATATCGCGTTCGGTCAACTCTATAGTGATAAGTTTTGCAGGCACGTCATGTGTGGCAAGCATATCTTCAAGATGGGGTAAAAAAGCACTGTCTGCAATATCTTGTGCAGAAACATTAATAGCGGCCTTCATGGTCAACCCTTCACGCAGCCATACACCCACTTGGGCTACCACTGTGCGCACCACCCATTGCGTCAACTCAACAATCAACCCCGACTGTTCCGCTAAATCAATAAACAACTCGGGAGATACCCAATCGCCATTACTACGCTGCCAGCGGATCAGTGCCTCAACTTTATCGACTTGGCCACTGTTGATATTTAACTTAGGTTGGTACGCCATAAATAACTGGCCGTCATCTAGCTGCAGCGCCTGCTTGAGCTCATCGATGATCTCTAAACGCTCCAAATGCGCTTCATCTTCACCGTTTTGATAAAAGTACACTTCGTGCCCATCCTGTGCGGCAGTGTCAACGGCTATCAGTGCGCGCCTGATCATATCTTCTGGTGTTTGAGCCTGCTCTGGGTAACACACCACCCCAATGCTAAAGTGCAAACTTATCTCCAGCTTTTGAATCACATATTGCTTGTTCAGTGAAGTCTGCAATTGTGCGATGCTTTGCTGCATCGTCATCTCTGGATTCACAGCGATAACACTAAGAAATTCGTCCCCGCCAACACGTGCATTAAAACCATTGATACCCTGAGTAGTTTCTTTTATACGCTGTGCGACCGCCTGAATACAGCTATCTCCCACTCTCGGCCCTAGCTTGTCATTGATATGACGTAGTCCCTTAATATCCAACGCTACTACGTAAAAACTTTGTTCTTCATTGAGTTGGCGAGATAGTAAATCCAATGCCGCGGTACGATTATAGAACCCCGTTAAGTTGTCATGTCTGGCCTGAAAGCGGATTTTCTTCTCACGCGTCTGAATATCTTCACCCATTTCCTGAAACGCATCTACCAGCTCACACACCTCTTGACTTGGACGAGATTCAGCAATGCTTGCTTTATAGTTGCCTTTGGCGAATTGTTTGGCCATCACCGTGAGCTGTTGAATAGGGGTGGTCAGGTTATTAGCTAGTATGCCGCTGGTAATAAAACCGAGAATAATGGTGCCAAAAGATAAAGAAATAACCGTGAGCACCAAAGTGTCAAACTCTTTGTAATGCTCACTCAAGTCTGCACTGAGCACCACACTTATTGGGTTATCCTCAAGCCCAGGCAGTTGCACTTCGGTGCTCAAATACACCGGATCCTCGCTAAACCAGCGGTTGACGATTTGGCTGTCAATATATTCCAACAGACTCAAATGTTCGGGGTGATCCGCGATAGTCGTCGCTTTTAAGCCCGTGTGATGTGCGATGAAGCTAATTTCCATCCCTGTCAGTTCTTTTAGCTCTGCTGCAGTTGCTGTGTCAATCACAAATCCCACCATGCTATAGGCAATGGTGCGTGGTGCTTTAACGGGCAGCACTATCACTTGATAGAGTTTGTCGCCGATGACCATGAAAATAGAGCTATTACCTTGAGCAAGCACTTGTTGCATTGACTTAGAAGTCTCAGACGATAGTTTAATATCATTTTGGTTTGCCGATATCAGCTCCCCACGCGTGTCAAACAGCAACATTAAGTCGGCGTCTATACGTTGACTGTGGTTAAACAGCACACTGCTGATAGTGTCAGCGTCTCGTGTTGCCACCGCTTGCTTAAAGCCAAAATCCGCTGTTAATACTGTCGCCGCAGTCACCAATAAGCGTTCTTTTGCTTTTAAGTATTGCTGATAAACATTCTGGCCGACTTCTATATCTTGCTGTACCTGGCTTTCATTGAAGTGGCTGGTAGACCACCAAAAGCTCACTAAGCTGGTCACCGTTGTCAGCAACACCAGTCCGACACAAAGCATAATAATGCGATGTTTTAAACTATTGCCCATGATGTTCCTTAAATCTTTCACCAAAGGTATTACGTGGTGCAGGAGTAATTAGTTCAATTTCAGCCTGAACACGAGTATGTGATTTTGGCCATGTCATCTTGGCTCGCTCAGTAATACTGTTGACCTGCTCAGGGTGCCAAAGTAGGTATTCACTAACACTATCTGGCAGCTCAATTGTACCTTGTGCATCTGACACTAAGACGGCGCTTGACTGCGCCACATAAATATAACCCACCATTGAATCATGAATGTTACAACCGAGCACAACCACACCAGGCTGTTCAAAGGTGATAGGTGCTTTGGGCGTACCCGCATACAGTTTTAGTTCAAAAGGTTTGGCAGGCGAAAATGAGTACACATGATGACGAATATCATCACTGTTTGGAAATGATACCTGCTGACCTTGCACCACAGTCAAAAGCGTCGGCGAAAACTGCTTGTTCACCTGATCCATAATGGCTATTTGGTGTGGTGGAGGATTATTTGTTGTTACGTCCAATAGCTCCACCACCGCGTTCTCTACAGGCGAGCCATGTTGATCAACCACAACCAATGTTTTTGCTGATACTGCAACACTCAAGCTCCCCAAAAGAGCGATACCGAGTGCAGTAACCAAACGGCCTTTGAGCACAAAGAATGGCATACCTTGCCTTATGATTTTTAACACACTACCCCTAAGTAAAATTGACTGGGAGTAGAATTGCAAGGCATTTACGAGATAACAGCCAATAAACAGTTCAATCACCGTTTATTGGCTAAGTCTATGGCAGATTAATGATTTTCAATCAAGCCGTATTGTGCACCTAGAATAGCGATGACCTCAGAACGAGGGTCTGTTGGAATAACTAGTTCCTGTCCAACGATTTTGCTGGCAATACCCACATAGGTCTCTGATACGGCCATCATCACATCGACGGGTAATTGATAGTTCTTAGCCAGTTCTTCTCGCTCTCCCATGCGATCTTTGTTAAGCAGCACGTCGCTGTCAGGTACATTGTTGATTAATAACTGACGGAAACCCTCTTTAGAATTTTCGATGATTTTACCATCGCGATAGGCTGGGCCATCCCAAATACGTGATGAATCAGGCGTGCCCACTTCATCAATATAGATAAGCTTTTCTTGACCGTCAGTATCTTCTACATAGCCAAACTCAAATTTGGTATCAACAAAGATTTGATCCAATTTGGCCAGCTCATCGCTGATCAAAGCAAAGCCTTGCGCCAACAACTGCTCATATTTGGCGACATCATCCGCTGACTTAAAGTTAAATGCGCTAAGATTGTCGGTGATGTTTTTACGACTGATGTTAACATCGTCTACCGCTGGTACGTCATCAAGGCCTGTGATAATGCCTTTTGTTGACGGCGTGATCAAAAGCTCTGGTAACTTTTGGTTCGCTTGTAATCCCTCTGGTAACTCAATACCACAGAAATTACGAATGCCTTTGGCATAATCTCGCCACATGCTGCCTGTGATGTATTGACGAGCAATCGCTTCAACTCTCACCGTAC
This sequence comes from Pseudoalteromonas sp. MMG022, assembly GCF_021654245.1. Lineage (NCBI taxonomy): Bacteria > Pseudomonadati > Pseudomonadota > Gammaproteobacteria > Alteromonadales > Pseudoalteromonadaceae > Pseudoalteromonas > Pseudoalteromonas sp. MMG022. The sequence continues at coordinate 119,239 of NZ_JAKFZQ010000007.1, forward strand.
TTGCTTTGCGCACGATCCACACGTAAGGGTGTGGAATATCAACAATATGATTACCAGCTAGGCCCGCATCATCAAATAGCTTAAACCAGTGAGCTGCAACACTGTTCAGTGCAATGCCTTTACCCGGTACGCCATTTAAGCCATTTTCACCTTGCCAAATACAATCAAAAGCCGAAATCCTGTCTGAAATCACCATGATAGCCAGCTCTGTACCTGCTGGTACATCATAACCTTTCTCTGCGATTAGGCGTGCGCTGTCTTCATCGGTGAGCCAGTAAACTGAACGAACTTTACCGCTGTGAACTGCACCTTTGGTGCGAATTGGTAGATCGTCATTGACGTCTAAAACTTTGTAGCTACTCATTATTACTCCAAGGGCCGGATGCACCTTGCAAGGGTGCAAAAAATGAGGGGGTTAGAAGGCGTTATAATAATCGTTCAGCGGCAAAATCACAATCACAACCCCGTTTGCCGCAGAAAGATTAGAATTTAACGATGCAAGGTTTTGCCTAACCCCAATCTGATATACCATCGCTAACATCATAGCGGTGAAGGTTTATTGATGATTGAAATTAGCGATTTAATCTACACATGGCAGAACCATGAGCGCCCCACATTGCAGATCAAACAGTTGCAAATCGGCGATGGTGAGAAGGTGTTTTTGCATGGTCCAAGTGGTAGCGGCAAGTCAACTCTACTTGGTTTACTGGCTGGTATCACTCCCATACAGCAGGGTTCTATAAAGGTGCTGGAGCAATCTCTGGAAAAGCTTTCAAGCGCTAAGCGAGATCGCTTTCGTGCAGACCACATAGGCACTATTTTTCAAAACTTTAACTTATTACCTTATTTGAGCCCGCTGGAAAATGTCACATTAGGATGTGAATTTTCTCCAAAGCGCAGACAAAAAGCCTGTGCTGAAAGAAATAATGTAACCGCACAAGCGCACCACTTACTTAACGCCTTAGGCCTCGATGGCAGCTTGCTGTCGCGCAGTGTGTCTGAGCTCAGCATTGGCCAACAACAACGAGTCGCTGCGGCGCGCGCTTTCATCGGTCAACCTGAAGTCATCATCGCCGATGAACCCACTTCAGCACTGGATGCCGACACCAGAGAAGCGTTTATTACCACCTTGTTTGAACAAGCCAAAAAGTACCAAGCCACCGTTATTTTTGTAAGCCATGACAAGAGCTTATCTCACCTTTTTGACCGTAAGATAAGCTTGCCCAGTATTAATGAGGCCAACCTATGACCTTGCTAAAACTCGCCCTAAAAAGCTGCTGGAACCGCCGAACCAGCGTACTTTTAACATTTTTCACCATTGCCATCAGTGTCATGCTGTTGTTGAGTATTGAGCGTGTACGAATGGGCGCGAAAAGCAGCTTTAGTAATACCATTTCTGGCACCGACTTGATTGTGGGTGCTCGCACCGGCGATATTCAATTGTTACTCTCTAGCGTATTTCGCATCGGTCACAACAACAACGCCGTTAGTTGGCAAAGCTATCAGGACATTAAGCACCGTAAAGGCGTGGCTTGGACCATTCCCATCAGTTTAGGTGACAGTCACAAAGGCTATGCCGTTTTAGGGACCGATAGCAGCTACTTTGATCATTACCGCTACGGCAAAAAACAAGCACTGCAATTTCAAACCGGACGCGCCTTCCACAATGGCAAAGAGGTGGTGCTAGGCAGTGAGGTTGCCGACAAGCTGGGCTACCATCTAGGCCAAAACATCGTGATATCACACGGGATGGGCAACACCAGCTTTCATCATCATGATGATAACCCCATGACTATCGTGGGCATCTTGGCTCCCACTGGCACACCGGTAGATAAAACGCTACATATTCCATTGATTGCGGTTGATATGATCCACGCCAATGCTGGCGCGCCACGCGCTATTACTCGTAAACAAACGCCCAACAGTGACCACCATGAACATGACTCACACGATGACCATCATCACGATCATCCCCATGGCTCGCTCAATAGTGAACCGTCAGACTTAGTGGGTAATCCAAAACAAATCACCGCCTTTTTAATGGGTTTTGACTCACCTCTTTATACCTTACAAGTGCGTCGAAATATCAATCAATACAAGCGCGAACCCTTACTTGCAATTATGCCTACTGTGACCTTGAAAGAGCTGTGGGAAATGTTAGACATCGTTGAAAAACTCCTCCTGTTGTTTTCCATTGTCGTGGTCATCATCAGCTTGCTTGGTATGCTGACGACCCTATTGGCAACCTTAAGCCAGCGACGTCGAGAATTGGCTATTTTACGTTCAGTGGGGGCCAGACCCTGGCACATTTTCAGCTTACTCAGCTTTGAAGCGACCATCATCACGCTATTAGGTTGTGTATCCGGTACTGTGTTATTTTACACGGGGCTATTTGTCATCATGCCAGTATTACAAAGCCAATTTGGTGTTAACCTGAGTATGGCTCCACTATCACCCTATGAACTCACCTTGTTAGGCGGTATCATGCTCAGTGGTACCCTAATGGGCCTGATCCCTGCCGCACGAGCCTACTACTATTCGTTGGCCGACGGTATGAGTATTAAAATTTAAGAGAGTATGTATATGCGATTTATTTCCCTGTTACTAGTAAGCATGCTAAGCATTGGCGCACATGCCACGCCACCCAAAGAGATTTTCTGGGAAGACTTAATCCCAAAGGGCCATGTTCAGGTAAGTAATCAGGATGCGGCCAGCCACGAAGGGACAGATCAAAATTGGGTGCAGCCAAACTTGGATGCGCCAGTTGTGAAAAGCTTAGATGGTCAGTCGGTTAGTTTGCCAGGTTTTGTCGTGCCATTAGAGGGTGACAGTCAGATGATCAGTGAATTTCTACTGGTGCCATATTTTGGAGCTTGTATCCATGTGCCACCACCGCCACCCAACCAAATCGTACACGTTAAAATTAAAGGGGGCGTTCCCATTGAAAGTTTATATGATGCCATCACTGTCACTGGTGTTATCAAAGTAGAGAGCTGGCAAGGGGAATTAGCACAAACTGGTTACACAATGCAGGCCGTTGGTGTCGCACCATTTGAGCTTTAATAGGCACGCTCCAAATAGTGCAGCTGTTTACAACAGAGCAGACCAGTGCAATATCGACACTCATAACCTAAAGTGGTTACAATGTGCACTAGGGCAAAGCCTTATAGTTTTAAATATACCAAGTATGTTTTACCTGTTACGACCAGCAAATTTGTGTATTATGTAATGGTAATGTAATACTAATCGAGTACATCCTCCATGTATCTCTAAGTAGGGCCGCTTGATGCGGCCTTACTTGTATTAGCTCTCTGCTCGCCCCGGATAATAAATAACTGCTGGCTGAGAATAGTTTGGCACATGATCATAACTAAACACCGCATAATACTTGGCAATATCAGCATTACCAAAGTTATCCAGTGTATATTGATCCTGCCCACCATAGAGTTTCACACCATCAAATGGTGAGCGTGGTGGGTGAAACCGATTGCGCACCACAAAACTACCTACTAAGTCAGAACTATCCGTGTTCAACCAAGTTAATTTTACCACCCCATTTTCCACTTGCGTTTGCAGGTGAGTCGGTGCAGGCAGGGCTTCTATCCGCCGTTCAATATATTCCACATGCAATTGTGCAGGCTGTTCATCCTGACAGTCTCGCCAGTTAACCAGCGCATTACGCGCTTGAGATTCAGCCGTTGCTCGAATAATAAAGTACAATGGTGTTTGTGCTTTATGTAAGCGAGCCAGCTCTTTTAGGCTGTAACTATCAAAGATAAAGTTGTGTGCCGTGCGCTCCTTGAGTTGCTCATTGCTCACTTCATATCCAATATATTCAATCTTCTGCCTTTGCTTTACATGTTTAAAGTCCACGTCTTTTAACTCAACCAGCTCCACCGTAAAACGAACATCTTTTGCCGATGACAGACTATTGGTGCTGTACAAAGTCAGGCAGGCGCTGGTAAACACAGTACGCTGGGGGTCAAAACACTCATTGAGCTCAAATGCCAGTTGTCCATAAACAATCTCTCCATCAGCGTCAAAGCCTGATGACAACTTATCTGCAACGACTTTATCTTGGTAAATGGTATTGCAACTGCTCGCGCTGACTGTCGATGCTAGCTCGGGTAATTGGTAGATCAGCTCTAGATTTGGGCGATAGTGTAAACCACTACCAAATGTGCCATAGCCGATATCAAACTGCATTACTTGCGAGTCATTGCCTATGGGTAGGGTTTGTGGCCCCTGAATACGCAATAACAAAGTTTTCTGACCAAGGAGCGACTCCAACAAGGTGCGCTCTACACCATTGAGCGCCCAACGCAGCCAAATCCCCTGGGTCATTTTGTCAGACTCAATGGTTTGCCCAAGCGTATGCAGTGGTTTGGCATCATGAATTTTTGCAAAGTCATAGATATCGTCGATTAAACTGGCGTCCAGTATTGAGATTGACCATTCGCCATACTTTTCAATTTTTGCCGCCACACGATTCATCGGATATAAGAACAATTGTGCTGTCTCGATATGTGAGCCATCAGGGATAGTGCTCAAATCAAATGCAACAACACCAATACTGATCCCCCTATTTTTATCTACGCCAATAAACATCGAGTTGTAGCCAAAGTGCTCTTTATTTTTGCTCAAGTAGTTTTGTGACAGATAGCCGACATGCTCTCTTGCTGGAAACAGCGTACGTCCACACTGATTGTCTGCCAATGTCGTTTTTAAACGCAGTTCTGGACTAAATGGTGATTTGATTTTGGTGACTTTATCTACCGCACGAATATTGTAAAAGTAGAAGTGACCGCTTTTGAGCTGAGCGTCCACAAACGACAGTGACTTGGTGATCGCAACCAAATTCTCCTCGGTACAAGGAGCCTTATTGTGCTCACTTCGATACACTTCAAAATAAATATCGTCTCGTTCTTGGTACTCCCACTCCAACTCCACATTGTCGTGCCCTACATGTTTAATGGTGAACTGGGCAACGCGCGACGGAGCCAACGGTGAGTAATTAATGGCTTCACTAAGCGCATACGCCACGGCTGGGATGTTTTCAGCCACACTTTGCGCCATGTTTTTCATATAATCAGGAATGTTACGCGTCCCCACCTCAACCACCGTTGCGATGATCCCTTTGCGATAGTAATACTCTCGACCACTTCCATGAATGAGTTGCGCTGGTGGCTTCCCACGATGGATGCCGTACTGACGCCCAGTTACTTTTTTGATCTCATTGTTCATATTGGCACACAGCACGTTGAGATCTGTGCCTTCAATTTCCACCTCATGATTAAACTTATGAGCAGGAAAGAACACATTGCCTTGTGAGTGATAGTCCAGTGCAATACGAATATTGTCATGATTTTCAACAAAGTCTCTAATGGCCGAAGTTTCTGGCTCTGAAAACGCGTGGGGTCCACCATAGGTATTCGACTGCGTGTTTTGGTTACGCATAAATTTGGCGTCAAAGTTTCTGTTCAGATCCACCCCGAAAGAACCATCACCATTGTTCCGACGGTTTTTGCGCCAAAATGAAAAGTGATTTCGCGAATACTCAAATCCATCAGGATTTAAACACGGCACCATATACAGGGTATTACGCGTCAAAGCTGTTTGCAGCTTGGGGTTAAAGCGATAGTTATCAATCACATACTGAATAAATTTAATCGCCAGTTCATTGCCAATCCACTCTCTGGCGTGGATCGAGCCGGTATAAAGCAAAGCTGGCTTATCATCGGCATAAGTAACATCCAGTGACACAGTCACCAACATAATAGGTCGTCCTTCCCACGTTTCACCAATGCTTTGTAGGCGGATAAGGTGGGGATGTTCACTCATACTCTGCTGTAAAAAATCAATGGTATCTTGATACGATGCGTACTGGATTTTCATAATATTTCCATACAACTAACAACATTTCATTGCCTCAATAAGCACCATGCCACGCAGGTGACATGGCTGTGAAGCAACCTTTCAGTGCTGACACACAAAGCTAATGGCATGACTTGGAAACTTGCTGCCAATGGGTCAGTATTTTTTCGAGCTTCTTATCTTTGAGGTTTTTAACTGCACATAACTGCTCAGGCGCGCTGTTAAGTACCTCAACCACACCATGGGCGCCGAAGGTATTCATGATTTCATCAATCATCTTTTCTCCAATTCCCTTGACTTGAGATAAGATTTCGCGAATTTGCGCATCATCAAATTGCATGCTGGGATAACTGTTAAGCGCTGTGGTTTCGTCACCACTGGGCACGCTTTTTACTGCTGTTGCGCTTACAACAATGCCCTGTAACTTAAAGTTATCTTGGAAATTCCATATCTCACTTGGCCACTCTTCCTGAGCTCGATACTTAGTGTCTAAAATTGGATAGTTTTTATCATCCATGCGTGAAAACAACTCGCCACAGTCTTCACTGGGTGTATAGCGAGAAAAGCCAATATGACGCATGGTACGCAGTAAACGTGAATCAATTTTCCCTAATTCTTCCCAGTTATAAAGCGGAATATTTGGCTTCATAAAGCGGCCATCACTGAGTAACCACATCAGGTATTGCCCTATCCAATCACGAATGTACGGAAACGCGGCGAATGCTGTGGCACACTCTAAGATGCGTAGCTTGCCATCCTTACCAAGCGCAATATCACACGCCCAATATTCAGCATTGGCGGCCTTAGAAGCGCGAGTTGCCAGCTCTAACACATTCTTTGGTACATCCTGATAATCCATACTGCCGCCTTGACTGGTGTTAGTTAGCCATTCACCTTCAGGGGGGCGACGCCAAAATGCACACACGGGCTTATGGCCTACCAACATCACACGTATATCCGCTTCCATGGGGATAAAATCTTGAATATACACAGGATAATAGCGTTTCTCGTTAAGCAGCGCCTGAGCTTGTTCATAGCTATCGACTTTATGTACAAAGTAGCCGCCATAATTTGAGGGTCCGTAAGAGCGTTTTATAATCTTTGGATACTGTGCACTCTCAAGATATTTCTTCGCTTTTTCAGGAATATAGAAAATTTCTGTATGGGGAGCTGGTAGATTATATTTGCGACAAAAATGGGTAACATTCTCTTTCGATTTATTCGCAAACTGACTATCCAATGAAGGCAAAAATCGTACATTCGGCAATGCCCGAGCAATGTCTCGAAACGTTTCGTAGGCTGTCGCAGGAATATTGCCAATCAGCACATCTATCTTTTTTTGCTTCACCTCGGCAATGAAACGCGCTTTGTCATTCCCCCAGTGATAAGTAACCTGTTCGATTTTATCAGGCCAACCTTTAAAGTTAGATTTATCGAAAAAGCGCAGCACATAATCTAGATAAAGTAACCCTATTTTGGGTAAAGATTGTTTTGTTGTCATCGTCTTACGCCACCTTAACTGAATGAAGAGCGCGTTTTTGCACAACGGTTCGCTCTATCAGATCCACCATCGCATCCAGTTTATTCTGGTTAAAATTGATACCTAATTGCTCTTGTTCAGGCGTCGCAAAAGCGGGAATGGTATTCACCTCTAACACCACATACCGTTCTTGCTCTCGATCGTAAATCAAGTCCACACCCGCAATCTCCAATCCCAATGCTTGAGTGGCTTTAATTGCTAGCTCGACCACTTCATCATTAGGCTCTCGAACAAACACTGAGCCACCACTGGTTATATTGGTTTTCCAATCATCCTTTGGGGCTTTACGTCCGTAACAACCAACGCATTTGCCATCTACGATATCGATGCGGTAGTCGGTATTATCGTAATCAATAAAGCGCTCAACATAGAAGTAGCGTAAATCTGTACGACTTAGGAACGGTAACAGCATATCGAGGGCATGCTCGCCATCAATTTTGACAATGCCTACCCCACCCCAGCCATCGGTTGGCTTGTAAACTAACTTACCACCAAAATCACGAATGGCCGCTTTCAACCCCGCAATATCGTTTTTATGACACAAACGATAATCTGCCGTCGCAATGCCGTGCCCATTTAACAGATGAGAAGTACGAAACTTATCTTCAGCTAATGCGAAGGAAGCAAAGTTGTTAAGTGTCGGAATAGACTGGCTAAGCGCTTGATACAAATACAACTGATATTGTGTTTGTTGACCTGCGTTGTAACTTAAAAACGCATCTAGGTGCTCCATCACGATGCCATTGCAGAGTATTTGTCCGCCCTGTGCACGCGCGTCTCGCAGGTTTAATCCGGTGCTTGACTGAATGCCACGTTCAGCCAATGCGTGAACGAGCTTTTGTTCAATGGCTTTACCGCCACCATTTTCGTACATCCAAATGCCGACATGAGGTGCTGTCACTGTGTTCTCCTTGATCCTTTGATTGGGGGTGCGTTTTTCTACTCAGCCATTGTAAAAGGATCTGTGTGACACATTTTTGACCAAATCCAGCGGACAAAATTTGTTCATAAAAGCTTCACTGAAATGCAACTGAGCCCAGCCACGATGAGCGCCAATGCAACCAAGGAAAGCCGTGATGACAACATTAAATTTCGACGAACTGGCAAGTCTCATTACATGCAACTCACACAGCAAGAATAAAGCGGGCGTGGATCAACACGGTGAGCAAATGATCGAGCTGTTAGCGCCATTAGGGTTTTCCCTGACACGCTATCAGCGTGAAACCATCGGTGATCACTTACTGTTTCACACACCAAAGCAAGCTGGTAAAAAGATACTCCTACTAGGGCATTTAGATACGGTATTTCCAGAACACACTTTTACTGACTTCAGTCAAGATAAGCAGTGGGTATACGGGCCTGGGGTATGCGATATGAAAGGTGGCAACTTTGTGGCATTAAACGCTCTGCGCACACTACGTTCACAATTTGGCCCCTTGCACAATATTGACTTTTTACTGGTCAGCGATGAAGAAATCGGCAGTGACGACAGTAAATATTTAACCGCTGAATTGGCAAAAAACTATGACGCTTGTTTGGTGTTTGAAGCTGCGGGAGAAAACCACGAAGTGGTCACAGGTCGCAAAGGCATCGCCACGTTTGAAATAGAAGTTACAGGCAAAGCCGCTCATGCTGGAAACCATTACGGCGATGGAGTGGACGCTAACTTTGCTTTGGCAAACATGCTACTTGAAATGACCAGCCTGACTAACTTAAAGCGGGGTAGTACCGTCAATGTGGGTAAAATTCTAGGCGGCATTGGCGCTAACACGATTTCACCCCATGCCAGCATGGTTGTTGAGGCACGCTTTTCATCTATTGATGAACAGCAGCGCTTATTAGACGGGATCGAAAACATCTGCTTGGCCATCGAAGTGACGGGGGTAGACATCACCATCAAAGGGGGTCTGCAACGTGGTGTGATGGCGCCAAGCAAAGCACAACAGGCATTACTTGATGAGATTAATACAATCCTCGGTACAGTACTACTTACCGAACAACGAGGCGGCGTGTCAGATGCCAACATCGTTTCTTCCGTAGGAGTGCCAACTTTAGATGGCTTTGGTCCATTTGGAGATGGTGATCACACCCGCCATGAAAGAGCGTTAAAGTCGAGCTTCGAACTGCGCATCGAACAAGTGACTAAAATCCTCGCTGCATGGTGTTTTGCGTACAGTAACGCATCACAAAACGTCAATGACGAGGCGTTAGCACAATAAACGGACTACTTTTGGCACACAGTGCAGTACACCGTGCTGCGCTGCCCTAAGCGAATTTCTTGTAATGGCCTCTCGCACTGAACGCATGGCTGTCCCTTACGACCATAAACCAGTAACTGCTGTGCAAAATAACCTGGCTTTCCATCACTTTGCGCGAAATCTTTCAGTGTAGTACCACCTTGGGTAATCGCTGCGCTCAGCGTTTGTTTGATGATCGGCGCTAAGGTTTGATAGCGCTTCAACGAGACTTTACCCGCTTCTCGTTTGGGATGTATGCCCGCTTTGAATAATGATTCATTAGCATAAATGTTGCCCACACCCACCACCACATGGTTGTCCATAATAAACTGTTTCACTGGGACTTTTTTGCTTCGTGACCGCTCAAATAACCACTGGGCGCTAAACTCATCGGTCAATGGCTCAGGGCCCAACTTCGCAAACAATGTATGGCTGTGCTTAGGTTCCTGCCACAAACAGGCCCCAAAGCGACGCGCATCATTGAGTCGAAGTGCTTTACCATTTTCAAAATGTATTTCTACATGATCATGTTTTTTTAGCGCTTCATGCTGTGGCACGATGCGTAAATGCCCCGACATGCCCAAATGTAAAATGACACTGCCTACATCAGTGTCCAATAACAAATATTTAGCACGCCTGCGTACCGAGCGTATCACCAATCCCTCAATACTGTGCACTTCATCTGGTACGGGCCAGCGTAGGCTTGCATTGTGAATAAAAACCTTAGTGACAGTTTGCTGTTCAATATGGGGTTGAATACCTAATTTACTGACTTCAACTTCGGGTAGTTCTGGCATAATTTACTCGGTAAAAAACATGTCTGTCATTGCTTATCAAGGGCTAACGGTGCAAACAGTAGATTTGCTTGCTCTGTAGATAACTGCAACCAATGTTGTTGTTGCTTATCGAACAAGTAATATTGACCATCCGCTTGATACAGCTGATAACTCAGTGGTAATTCCTGTGACGCGATCCAAATTTGGGCTACACTGAGCGCTTGCTCCTGATTTAGAGACACCTGCGCCACATCCAATAACGTAGTTTGCCACAGGGCAATCAATGCACGCAATTGCTCGGGCTGCGCCTGCCACAGTCCATCAATACGCCAAGAGGTACCAATTCGTTCAATTTTATAACCAGGAAATGCTAACGTAAGCACAAAACTCTGCTCAGGAAGCAATCGCTGAGGCCCCTTAGGCTCAGATTGAGGATTGAGTTTATGGTGAATACCATTGAGAAAAAATATCATCAACAGCATGGAAATGATCACCACATTATTCCACGCCTTAGTGCCTAACCTCATGTGCTCTCCGAATAGCCGTGCAGTCCTCCATGCTCTGTTTGTAAATACAGAACACAGTATTACTTTGCTGATAATAAAGCTTATTGCGCGACAAGGCTATGGCTACCGGGGTCAACGACCTCTTGCTGCACCACATTTATCACTGCAGGTTCTGCCACTTGCTGTTTTCTGAATTTAACAATACTCACTACTAAGCATAAGAAACTACATGAAATAATTCCCAACATCACAAACCCAAACAGACAAAATACGAAGCCGCTGTTAATCCGCCAATTAAGGCCGAACTGCCGTAGGTTTTCGGTATGATCCAATTCACTAACACCAGCAGCATGCTCGTGCCTAAGCCACTGAAGAAGGTCGCCCCATACAGGTAAGCCAGATTTTTATTCATTATTTACCGACCTAAATAAAATTGATTGAGTATGCGGGCTAGCCGCTGCGGTTGTTCTAAAGGCACCATATGACCGCATTCATCCAACAGCTGTAATTGCGCATTGGGGAGTAGCTTGGCCATGTTTTGTAAGTCTTGAACAGTAACTTTTTGGTCCTGCTGTGCACCGATGATCAACACCCTGCATGGCAGTTTGCCAAGATCCGCGCTTAAATCTTCTCGTGATGAGGTTTGTTGAATTTGGTTTAGTAAGGTTGCACCACCTAGCGACTTGTCCATGTCTTTAATGAGGTCGATTAACTCATTGTCTTGCCATCGCTGTTGACAGATAAACTCTTTTACGCGAGCACGGGACATGCCTCCATATGTATGCGTGTGCAGAAAATCCAGCATACCTTTGCGCGCTTGTTTTTCCCCATCGCTTAGCCCCCGCGCACTACTGGCAATCAACACCAGCGAGCTGACCTTAGCTGGGTTTGCTAGTGCATATTGCAATGCTAGATATCCCCCCATAGAAAACCCCAATAAATGTTGGCTTTCACAGAGCGCCTCATCAATTGCCGCCAGCATGTGAGCCTGTGTTTGGCATTCTTCTATGGCTACATGACGCGGCTGTACACACTCATCCAAGTACGGTATTAACCGCTCCCACAAACGATGATTACACTGTGTACCCGGCACCATGGCAAGCTTCACTTGTCTCAAATCACTCATGTTAGTTCCATATGAAATTGGTACAATTGCACCACCTGACCTGCCAAGCGCACCGAGTTATTTGACATCTCATGAGTGCTTAACGTTACACGCACTGTACCCTGTCGGTTGAAACTAAAGCCTTGATAGGCATAAATTTCATCTGGTAAAGATTGTCCACCACTGTGGCATAAATGTGTTAATACACGACTAAATGCAACTACAGAATTACCGTTGACTGGGTCTTCATTGATCCCCATTTGAGGTGAAAACATACGGCCTTTCACGTGCGCCTTATGGCTAGGCAGCCATGAGAAAGCGAACAAGGCGGTAACGTTATGCTGTTGCTGAACCTCGCGTAGCTTTTGCCAATCTGGTGATAATGCCAACAACCGTTCTTCATCAAGATGTAACAGCAACCTTGTGGCTGTCCCAGCAAAATGAGTCAAATAAGCCCCCTTGATAGCTTGAGCGTCAATACCTAAGCTATCGAGCACACCAGACGGGCAATCTCTTAATACCTCACATTGCGGCTGCTTGGTGGCAAAAGCATAGTAGCCACCTTTTTTATCGCTTTGCTGATAACAACGAATAAGTCCATTCGTTGTTTGTAGTTCAACCCAATCAAGTGCTTGATTTAAACCACACTTAAATGCCACCGATGCAGCAGCTAACGTGCCGTGTCCGCAACTGTTAACCTCTTTTAATGGTGTGAAATATCGCAATGAAACCTGCTTATCAGACACAGATATAAACATGGTCTCGGGAGTATTAAACTCCCGAGCCAGTAATTGCATGGTCTGCTCGCTCAAAGGGCTGGGGCAAAGCACAACACTGGCTGGATTGCCTTGATAAGGCTCGGCGCAAAATACGTTACAGTGAAATACTTGCAAATTTGAATGGCAGTTTGAGAAGACCACTATATTCCTTTTGATGGCTAAAGTTTAATAACCGGCTTGCCTCGCACAACATACTCTGCACCACATATAATCACTTCTCTATCTGCGTGCAATGGCCCTGTGACCAACATGTTAGCATTGCCTGTATCACTTTTCACCTGCACGGGTGCTTTACTGTACGTAGTCTATCTACTCGCTGTAGTTTTAGTAATGAACTCGACTCTATCCTCTGTGAAATACAAGATAACCGATTGGAATAATAATACTTTTATTTTTATACAATATATGACGGTTATTATAACTCCTGAAGATTATCCTGTTATTCGGTGTTAAATTACTGATAGATACTCTCTCTCTTAGCACAGAATCTAGTCTATTCATTACAGCTATATAAGTAAGCTATTTTTTAGCTGTTTAATTGTGCATATTCTTTGCTAAAATGGCGCACAAAATTTAAAGGAGTTCCGTCTAATGACAATGTACGTAGTGGGTCACAAGATCCCTGATTCAGATTCTATTTGTGGTGCGATTGCACTGGCATACTTAAAAAACAAAATCGGTGAAACAGCGATTCCAACACGTTTGGGTGAAGTGTCGCCTGAAACACAGTTTATTCTTGACCGTTTTGGTTTTGACGCACCAGAACTAAAAATGAGCTATGCAGGTGAAAATGTTTATATCGTTGACCATACAGAAAAGACACAAGCACCTGATGACATCGATCAAGCGACAGTTGTTGGTGTTGTTGATCACCACAAACTTGGTGACTTAACAACTTCAACGCCACTTGAGTGCTGGATCCGTCCAGTGGGATGTAGCAACACTATCATTAAAATGATGTATGACTTCTACGGCGTAGAAATTCCTAAAGATATTGCGGGCATCATGATGTGTGCCATCTTAAGCGATACGGTTATTTTCAAATCACCAACGTGCACCACAGCCGATATCAAATGTGTAGAAGCACTCGCTGAGATCGCTGGCGTGGAAGATTTCAAAGAGCTTGGCATGGACATGTTCAAGGTTAAATCAGCCGTTGAGGGCACGCCTGCGCGCGACCTTGTAATGCGTGACTTTAAAGATTTCAACATGAACGGTAAGCTTGTTGGTATCGGCCAATTAGAAGTAATTGATTTATCAGTATTTGATGAAATCAAAGCAGACCTTGAAGCTGACATCGCCAAGTTAAAAGAAGAAGGTGGCCGTCACTCGGTATTACTACTACTTACCGATATCATGAAAGAAGGCTCACAAATGCTCATCGCTTCTGACGATGAAGGCGTAATTGAAGCTGCCTATGGCGTGAAGCCTGAACAAAGTCGCGTATGGCTTGACGGTGTACTGAGCCGTAAAAAGCAAGTTGTACCACCACTGCAAGATGCTTTTGCTTAATCACTCAAGCTGAAAATCCTGTAAAAAAACCGAAGCACCTGCTTCGGTTTTTTGTTATCGTCAAATGATGAAAACACTATTTATTGAGCCTGGCCTCTTTGCTATTCGCACCCAGGTACTTGATACCGAAATGCACCAACACGCCTTGATGCAGCTGACGTTACCCGATCAACACAGCACTTTGAACGTTGCCAATTATCCTCCCATACACGGTGCGATGACTCTTCTGAATGCGAATCTTCCACATCAACTAACCATGCAGCAAGGCTGGGTGATACTCATTGAGCCAAGTAGCCAACTGGGCACTCAGGCAAGTAAGGTGCTCGCAGATAATGACATCATGACTTGGCCGCTGGAAACGCACGATGATTCAGATGAGCTCAGCAACTTATTAGCGCGTGCTAACCTTTCTTATACAGCCAACACAGCAATGCATCATAGTCACTTGGACCCTCGCATTGCTACCTTACTGAACCAGCTCAATCAATGCTTTAATCACGATTGCCTCAAGCCTGAGCATTGGCTGGCAAAAGACATTGCTCAGTCATTAAAGTTATCTGAGTCTCGTTTCTTACATCTATTTAAAGAAAATATGCAGCTACCTTGGCGACCTTATTTGCTATGGAGAAGATTAATTTGCGCCATTCAATCGCTCAGTCGAGGTGACAGCGCCACCCAAGCAGCCCACATTGCAGGCTTTGCCGACAGCGCACACCTGAGCCGTACTTTTAAAAGGCAATTTGGTATTACCATGCGTAAAGCATTAGAGAGCATTCAAAATGCCTCCCCTCCCAACTCTATAAACACAAAATAAACTTTTGGTGATTTTTATTTACAATTGTTTGTTTCTTTAAGAGGGAATCTAACTTAACATGTCGTGTTTTTAACGAGATACCTGAAAGCTTTTATGCCTTCGAGCTGAGAAACAAGGACAACAATGAACAAATTATACGTAGCCACTCTATTCACTATGTTGCTCAGTGGATGTGGCGGTGGCTCTGATTCTGAGCAAAATCATAATGGTGGCGCTAGTGTTGTAAGTACAGATACACAAGCTCCCGTTATTACCCTATCGGGTGCAAACCCAACCACAATAGAATATGGTCATGTATACTCTGATGCGGGGGCTAAAGCCATTGATAACGTCGATGGCAACATTACTATATCTAAAGTATCCAATGTCGATACATTCACACTCGGTACCTATCAAATTGAATATACGGCGTCCGATACCACAGGCAATAAATCGGTCGCAACACGTGTCGTTAAGGTGGTCGATACTACCGCGCCGGTCATGACACTCAATGGCGATGCTCAAATAGAAATATCGGTGGGCAGTGAGTATATCGAGTTAGGCGCCACAGCAGAGGATGCAGTTGACGGTTCATTGACGAGTGTTATCTCAACCAATCTTGATGTTTCTCAAGTTGGTGAATACTCAGTGATATACACCAGCGAAGACCATTCCGGTAATCAGGCAACAATAGAGCGCAAGGTGATAGTAAGCGACACTCCGCTTGCCGATGTACTACAAGATGAACAGCTACTCAGTTGTGCACACGAAGCTGACTACCGTTACGTATCACAAGTGAAATACTTATTGTGTAACGAAAAAGACATTCACAGCACACAAGGCATTGAATACTTAAAAAACCTGATACAACTAGACCTTGCCAATAACCAGCTTTCAAACATTGACGTGAGTCATAACTTAGCGCTTGAATATCTTAATGTAGAGGGAAACCAGCTCACATCGCTAGACGTACACAAAAACACAGCGCTCAACCAGTTGAATGCCACAGACAATCAACTGACAGAAATTGATGTCACGAAAAACACCGCATTGTTTGCACTAGCGCTCGATAAAAACCACCTCACTGCAATTGACGTAAGCAACAATACAGCACTGATTGAGTTGTACCTTATTGAAAACCAACTCACGCAGCTTGATATTGGTCAAAACACCGTGCTCGAAAGGCTTTATGTTGGCAGTAACCTATTGACTGAAATTAATCTCACCAACAATACAGCACTCACCAGCGTGTGGTTACCCAACAACCGCTTAACAAGCATCGATACCACAGGTCTTAATGATCTAACGCTGTTAGTGGTATTTGACAATAAATTACAAGCACTTGATATCAGTGATAGTCAGGCGTTAACGCGCTTAAACGCTGCGAACAACAACCTTTCAACAATTGATATCAGCAACAACCCAGCTTTAACACTTTTATCCTTACAAATAAACGAGTTAACGTCGGTAGACTTACAGCACAATGTGCTTTTGAAAGCGTTGCTTGTCTCCGACAATGCCCTGAATGAGCTTAATGTCAGCAATAATATTGCGCTTGAAACGTTGCAGGTCGACTTTAACAACTTGCGTACTATTGACATCTCGATGCTCACTGAACTTACCGACTTATCTATTTCAAGTAACCAATTAGCAGCGCTCGATATAACCCACAATACTAAACTCGCTACCCTGTGGGCCTATGAAAATCAGTTAACAGATATCAATCTGGACATGAATCTAGCACTCACCTCGCTCAACTTGGAGTACAACCAATTTCCCCACATTGATGTAAGCCAATGTCATTTATTAAAACGGCTTTATGTGGCAGAGAATCAACTATCAAGTATAGATATTACCAAAAACCATCAGCTGGAAAGGTTATCAGCATTTAACAACCAGATTGCGGCAATTGATGTCAGCAATAACCCAGAGCTGAACTATTTAGACCTACAAACAAACCAATTAACAATGATAGATTTGAGCCAAAACTCTGCGCTGCAAACATTGTTCGTCTCAGCCAATTCTCTGTCTGAAATTAATGTGGCACATAATCCGATGCTGACGTCCTTATCTGCGTCGTATAATCAACTGAGCGCCATCGATGTAACAGCAAATACCAGCCTAAGGCACCTGAATGTTAAGCAAAATCAACTTGATACTATAGATATACAGCATAATGTTGATCTCACATCATTGACTGCGGGCTATAACCAGCTAGCACAAATCGATGTGAGCCAAAATATGCTGTTGAAGGAGCTGAAAATTCAAGATAATTTACTCACACAGATTGAACTACAAAACAATACTGAGCTTGAATGGCTGTATTTGCACAACAACCATATCGACAGCATCGATTTAACGACCAATAATAAAATCGAACAACTTAGACTTGACCATGGTGTCACCTGTTCAGGCGCTGTTTGTCCGTAACCAAGCCTCTGCATTGAAAAAAGCCGCACTACACGGCTTTTTTCTTACGCTGCACCACCAAGTAAAACATCTAACCTCATAGCCAGTTTATTCAATTTTTTATTCTCAAAGCCTGACATACTGCTCAAAAACACCGAGGGGTATAAACATGCAAGAGTTCCTAGTACACACGCCTTTACTCGACTTCAATCACCCAGATATTCAGCAGCTGATTGAATCTCGGCACTGGCATACACTAGAAAAACCAGCGGCTTTAAAGGCCATATATGACTTTGTAAAAGATGAAGTATTGTTTGGCTATAGCGCTACAGACAGCTTAACCGCCAGTGAGGTGTTGCAACAAGGGTACGGACAGTGTAATACCAAAGGGACTTTGTTAATGGCATTGCTACGCGCGGTTGGTATTCCCTGTCGTTTACAAGGCTTTGTTATCAGCAACGATTTAAAGCAAGGCGTCATGCCTACATGGATTTTAATGCTCGCCCCAAAAACCATCATTCATAGCTGGGTTGAGGTATACATTAACGAGCAATGGCTGGAACTGGAGGGGTACATCATAGACAAAGGCTATTTAAAAGCGATTCAACAACGCTTTATAAATCATACGGGGCCGTTTAAAGGCTATGGTATCGCAACGCCCTGCTTACAACAGCCAAGCAATGAATTTGTGGGAAACCATACTTACATCCAACGAGAGAGTATCATTAAATCTCTTGGATTATTCACGGTTCCCGACTCGTTTTATCATAGGTTCAGTAATTTAACAGGTATAAAAAAGTGGCTATACCAACATTGGCTGCGCCACATTATTAACCGAAGAATTAAAAAAATTAGGGCCAGCTTATGAACGAAATAAGCCGCATTAAGCGGCTTTTTATTTGTCCGCCTCTGTCATAACTCTAACAAGCCTTGGCGATGATAAACGCCAATATTCAAACCACACATTTGCCGCACTTAACAATCTAAACTACTTTTGATATGAACCAGTTGCGCTTAATGGACGTAATAACAAGGTCGGTGAGTATCAAGTACTGACACCAGTAAAAAACAAAAAACCCAGCCTAAGCTGGGTTTTTAGTATTCTGTAAAAAGCAAAATTACTTGATTTTTGCTTCTTTGAAAATCACGTGTTTACGTACTTTAGGATCGTACTTTTTGATTTCCATTTTTTCAGGCATGTTACGCTTGTTCTTGTCGGTAGTGTAGAAATAACCAGTACCAGCAGTTGAAACTAAACGGATCTTATCACGCATGATTCAGCTCCTTAAACTTTTTCGCCGCGAGCACGGATATCATTCAATACCGCGTCGATGCCTTTCTTATCGATAATACGCATACCTTTAGTAGTAGTACGTAATGTAACGAAACGTTTTTCGCTTTCAACCCAGAAACGGTGTGTTTGTAGGTTAGGTAGGAAGCGACGCTTAGTAGCGTTGCGCGCGTGTGAACGGTGGTTACCTACCACTGGGCGCTTACCTGTAACTTGACAGACTTTAGACATGTCTATGTATCTCCAATAACTTCGCTCGAGCTTAATTTTCCCTTGGACCTTAACTGCGTTGCCCCGGGGTAAATCAGAGGGCGCTCTTTATACAGCATCTACAGGCAGAGATCAAGGATCTGATCCTATCTAATCAGCTCATGTGTAAATTTGATAGCGGCCAATTATAATGATCGAATGCCCCTTAGGAAAGCAAAAACTGCATTTAAATTAAACTAATTTGTAAAAAACACCGCAAAGTGATGTTTTTTACAACTTTGTTGCCTTCAAGACACTAGATTAAGCCCCGTTGCGCAAATGAAATACATTGATTTCCCGCGACGATAAGATGATCTAGCACATTGATATCAACCAGCGCCAAAGCATTTTGTAGTTTTTTGGTGATTAATTTATCTGCTTGACTAGGTTCAGCCACCCCCGATGGGTGATTATGGGCAAATATCAAGGCTGCTGCATTGTGCTTCAATGCGGCTTTAACGACTTCTCTTGGATACACTGAAGCTGCATTAATGGTGCCTGTGAACAACACTTCATCTTTTATAAGCCGATTTTGGTTATCGACATATAAAGCCATGAATACTTCATGAGTGAGTCCTCTTAGTTGTATCGTCAAGTAATCGCTGACCGCCTGTGGCGAGTCAAATAGAGTGTCACGATGACACTGCTCCTTTAAATAGCGCTTACTTAATTCCAATACTGCCTGCAACTGCACATATTTGGCCGTACCCAGTCCCTTTTGTGCGCTAAATTCAGTTAAACTGGCGTTAAATAGATTATCTAACGTATGGTTTTGTATCAACAACGATTGAGCCAGTTCAATGGCGTTCATTCCACGAGTACCGGTGCGTAAAAAGATAGCTAACAGCTCTGCATCCGTTAACGCTTGTGGGCCAAAGTGGAGTAATTTTTCACGCGGGCGTTCATGCACCGCAAGGGCATTTAATTGCATCTCTTATCCTTAGAGTTCACTGTCCATAGAACACTAAGTTTAGCGACCAAATTTGATTATTCAAAAGCATCTGATTGCTGCCATAAAGGTGCCTGTATGTTATCTTTAACAGCAACTGAATTAATTCTGGATTTTGGACATGGGCCAACAAAATAAAAATATTGTTCTAGGGATCAGTGGCGGTATTGCTGCATATAAGTGTGCTGAGCTTGTTAGGCGTTTAAAAGAACAAGGCTGCGCAGTAAAAGTGGTCATGACCGAATCCGCTAAACACTTTATCACCCCACTTACCATGCAAGCCGTATCGGGAGAAGCTGTTTCTGACTCGCTACTTGACCCAAGTGCAGAAGCCGCTATGGGTCATATTGAGTTTGCTAAATGGGCTGATCTCATTCTAGTCGCCCCAGCCAGTTGTAACATTATCGCCAAAATGGCTCAGGGTATTGCCGATGACTTGTTGACCACTTTATTACTTGCCACACCTGCGAAAGTTGCTATTGCACCGGCGATGAACCAACAAATGTATGCGCATGCCGCCACGCAAGCCAATCTCAACACCTTGCAATCTAGAGGTGTGGCTATTTGGGGGCCTGGTAAAGGTGAGCAAGCCTGTGGCGATGTAGGCGCCGGTAGAATGTTAGAACCACACCAATTACTAGAATTGTGCCTTGCCCCAGAGCAAGCCACCGTGTTGGCTGATGTTACAGTTACCATCACCGCAGGCCCGACAAGAGAGCAGCTCGACCCAGTGCGCTTTATCAGTAACCACAGCTCAGGAAAAATGGGCTATGCCTTGGCTAATGCTGCGTTAATGCTTGGTGCTAAGGTTAATTTGATCTCTGGCCCAGTCTCTATCAGCGCCCCTCAGGGCGTCAACGTAATCAACGTTGAAAGCGCGCTACAAATGCGCGATGCCGCGCTGGAGCATGCACCAACATCAGACATTTTTATCGGCTGTGCCGCTGTGGCTGATTATCGCGCTGCTCAAGTTTCTGAGCAAAAAATCAAAAAACAGGGTGACGATATGGCCATTACCATGGTGAAGAACCCAGATATTATTGCCGAAGTTGCCGCATTGACAAAAAACCGCCCTTACACAGTTGGCTTTGCCGCTGAAACCCAAAATGTCGAGCAGTACGCTAAAAATAAATTGAAAAATAAGAACTTAGATATGATTTGCGCCAATGACGTTTCTCGAGAGGGACTCGGGTTTAACGCCGATCACAACGCGTTGACCCTATTTTGGCAAGATGCCAGCCTAGCGCTCCCTGTGGCAGATAAGCAAGCGTTGGCAATGTCAGTATTAATGGAAATCACCAAACAGCTTGATCACTAACGGATATAAATACGGCATTCTAAAATACTGGCACCGAACTGAATAAAACATTAACATAAGACCCCGAGCATAGGTGTGAGCTGCTTGGGGTTTACACTGACCATAATAACGATAACGAAAGGAAAGTTCATGCCAGCGACTAAACGCAGTAATCGCAAAGAGCAAATACTACAATCTCTCGCACAAATGCTTGAAACTAGCCCAGGTCAACGCATTACTACGGCTAAGTTAGCCGCAGAAGTAGGTGTATCTGAAGCCGCGCTGTATCGACACTTTCCGAGCAAGGCGCGCATGTTTGAAGGCTTGATTGAGTTTATTGAAGATACCTTGCTATCGCGTATTAATTTGATTTTGGAAAATGAAAAAGAAACCCAAGGACGTATCTACAATATCCTCATGCTACTGTTAGCGTTTGCTGAAAAAAACCCTGGGATAACGCGAATTTTAACCGGTGACGCGCTGCAAGGTGAGCAAGAAAGGTTAAGAGAGCGAGTACAAAGTCTGTTTGAGAAACTCGAAACTCAGTTCAAACAAGTACTACGTGAGCGAAAACTTAGAGAAGGTAAAGCGTTTGCTACCGAAGAAGGCGCATTGGCCAACCTGTTTCTTGCCTACGTTGAAGGTAAAATGAACCAGTTTGTACGCAGCGACTTCAAAGCTCTACCTAGCAGCCAGTTTGAAAAACAATGGCTGGAACTACAAAAAATCTGGCTCGCATAATCATGTGAGCCATGCGGCCTAGCCACATAAAAACACCTCCTCCCCCTTTTTTATCTCCCTCACCCTGACATTTGCCGCAAGAGGCTTTAGCGTGTTTGCTTATTCATGTTAAAACGGGTTATTACGAATTAATAAGTCTTAGCACATGAAACCTATCTATTCCCTACTCAGCGCCAGCATATTGCTTGCGGGCAGTGCGCACACTCTTGCTTCCTCTGAGAAACAACCTCTTGAATTTAAAGATGTCTTTGATTTTCGTTATGCGCAAGACACTGTATTGTCGGAAAATGGCCAGTTTTTATCATTTTCAGCACAGCCATATCGTGGCGATAACAGTGGTCATGTGTACGATTTAACCACCAATGAGTTAATAGCCCAGGTACCACGAGGCGAAAAACCGCATATCAATAAGTCAGCAACTTGGGTGGCCTTTACTCAAACACCCTCATTGCTAACGCTAGAAACCGCTAGCAAAGAAGAAAAAAAGAAACTCCCCTCACAGTTAGTGTTGGTAAACACACAAACAAAACAACAACAGACATTCGACAACGTTGTAGATTATCAGCTGTCTAATGATGGCACTTGGCTGACTTATCGCGAAAAAGCTGACAACAGCAAGCTATCAAGTGATAACTCGAAAAATAAAGACGATTCTGCTGGCATCACGAGCGATAAAAAAGACAAAGCCTATGAACTGGTCATCATCAATCTAAATAACGATCATCTGCAACGCATTCAGCGTGTTGGCCAATATAGCCTCAGCCCTACAGGGCTAGGGGTATTATTCAACCAGCTCAGCGATGATGGCAGTGACAATCGCATTAGTTTTGTTGAATTAAACAATTCACAACAGCATATTTTGTTTGATGAGCCGGGGATCACGCTAAGCCGAGCAACGTGGCATCCTGATGGGGAGCTTATTGCATTTTACCAAGGTAATTATGTTAACAATGATGTGCGTCGTCGCCATTATCAGCTCACTCTGTGGGATGCCAAAAACAACACCACTAAACAGATTAGTAATCCACAGCAGTGGTTCAGTGGTAAAACCGCCTCTTTAAAGTGGTCTGAACAAGGCGAGCGATTATATTTTGAAAATCGCCCAACACTTGCACCAAAAGAGCAAGCACTTAAATATAAAGATGATGCATCACTGACAGATTTCGACACGATTCGTGCTCAAAAAGGCCTAAAAATCTGGCACAACAACGACCCTGAAATCAAAACTCGAGAAGTAAAAACCTGGGAAGAAACCAATAAGCACCGTCATTATCAAGCCGTTTACCATCTTAATGGTGAACGTGTTGCTCAGTTAAGTGACACTCGTACTCCCAGCATCGAGCTCAACACTGAAGCCGAGTTCTTGCTGGTCAGTAATGACCAACCCTACCTAGAACAAATCATGTATAACGGGTTTTATCGTGACTACTATGCGGTGCAGGTTACCACAGGCGCTAAACACTTTATTGTTAAAGAGTCACCATTTACACCTAGCGTTTCTCCCACAGGACAGCATGCCCTGCTTTTTAAAGATCAACATGTTTGGTTGAAAACATTAGACTCGCAAAAAGTATCGGTATTAACCAAAGCAATTCGTGACGCGATATTTGCTGATGACAAGCATGATTACCCAGAGCCTCAACCAGGCTACGGCTTTGCTGGTTGGCAACTAGATGGCAGCGTTGCTTATGTGTACTCAAAATATGATATTTGGGCGTTTGATGTAAATACCTTAGAGGCAACACGCCTGACGCAAGGTAAAGAGACACAAACACAATATCGTATCGTGCAACTAGAAGATAACAAGTTAGGGTTTGCCAACAATGAAACCTTATTTTTAAGTGCTCATAACCTTCAAAATAAGCAAACCCACATTGCTACCTTGGCACTGGACTCAGGAAAGCTTACGAAAGTACTAAGCGATGCTGCGCGTTTTGATTTGGTGAAAAAAGCCAAACATAGCGATAAGGTCATTTTTACCAAGCAAAGCTATCATCAATTCCCTGATTACTGGCAAACCGACACGCAATTTAACACACCACAAAAAGTCACTGACCTTAATCCTCAGCTTAGCCAGTTTGCATGGGGACAAAAGCCCGAGTTGGTACAATATAAGGGCTACAATGGTGAAGATTTACAAGGTGTGTTGATAAAACCAGCCAACTATAAAGAAGGCGATCAAGTGCCTGTGGTGATCTATTTCTATCGCTACATGAGCCAACGTATGTACGACTTTCCAAAAATGGAGCTGAACCACAGACCTAATTTCCCGATGTTTACATCCAATGGTTACGCATTATTCTTACCAGATATTCGATTCGAAATTGGTCATCCTGGTCGTTCATCTACGCAAACCATGATCAACGCAACACAAAAGCTGATTGATATCGGTGTTGCCGATCCCAATAGAATTGGCTTACAAGGACACTCATGGGCAGGTTATCAAAGCGCCTTTATGGTGACTCAAACTGACATGTTTAAGGCTGTTGTCTCTGGCGCGCCAGTATCTAACATGACATCCGCCTACAGTGGCATTCGTCTTAAATCAGGCCTTGCGCGCCAATTTCAATATGAGTCTGGACAAAGTCGTATCGGCAAAACGCTAGCAGAGGCACCTGAGCTTTATATTGAAAACTCACCGGTATTTTTTGCCGACAAGGTAAACACCCCTATTTTAATCATGTTTGGTGATGAAGATGGCGCGGTGCCATGGCAAGAAGGTATTCAGTACTATCTTGCGCTGCGTCGCCACAACAAGGATGCAATTTTCTTACAATATGAAGGAGAACCGCACCACTTGAAACAGTTTCCGAATCAGTTGGACTTCTCTATTCGCATGATGGAATACTTTGACCATCATCTGAAAAGCCTGCCCGCTCCAAACTGGATCAAACAAGGTGAGGCTTACACAGCAGAATAAACCAACACAGGCCCAAGAAAAAGCTTGGGTCTAGTTGTAAGTAACTACAGCTTAATTTTATTGACTAGCTTATCTCAAAGGTAACGTTTAAAATGTGCGTTTCGACTAAATATAGGCTATGTCAAAGCGTAGTCACTTTATTTTAAGAGCAGCATCTTATGACAACAGCAACGCGCGGTAATCTTTTTATTCTTTCATCGCCTTCTGGTGCAGGAAAGTCCAGCTTAATTAAAGCATTACTTGAAAAGCATCAGGATATAAAAATGTCAGTATCGCATACCACCCGAGCACCTCGACCGGGTGAGAATGACGGCGAGCACTATCACTTTGTCAGTGAAGCTGATTTCAACGCGTTAATCCTTAGCAAAGATTTTTTTGAATGGGCTAAGGTATTTGACAACTATTACGGTACGTCAAAAGCAGCCGTAGAAGAGCAGCTAAATCAAGGTATTGACGTATTTTTAGACATCGATTGGCAAGGCGCTCAACAAGTTCGTAAGTTGGTGCCTGAAGTTAAAACTATCTTTATCTTACCTCCTTCTCAGCAAGAGTTAGAAAACAGACTTAATGGCCGAGGGCAAGACTCACAAGAGGTGATCGCCTCTCGAATGGCGCAAGCTAAATCAGAAAGCTCACACTACAATGAGTTTGATTATGTACTGGTCAATGATGATTTTGACACCACCCTTGCCCAACTTGAGCATATCGTGATGGCCGCTCGCATGGAGCTCAGTGCTCAACAAAGTCGTCATGCAGCACTAATTCGCGACCTTTTACGCTAAATTAGTGATAAATTTTAACCATCCACTTGGCGTAGCGGCTCCCTTGCAGTAAACTAGCCTTTTGGAAATGAATTAACTTTGGAGTGCTTCGATGGCTCGCGTAACTGTAGAAGATGCAGTAGATGCAATTGGTAACCGTTTTGATTTAATCTTGGTAGCAGCGCGTCGCGCTCGTCAAATCGCTGTAGGCGGCAAAGACCCTATGGTTGACGCTGAAAACGATAAGCCAACGGTTATCGCTTTACGTGAAATTGAAAAAGGTCTAGTGAATAGCTCTTCATTAGATGTAATCGACCGTGAAGAACAGCAAAACCAAGAAGCTGCAGAACTTGCAGCTGTTGCAGCCATTGTAGGCGGCAACAACTAAACCTGTTTCGGTTTGTAAGACAATGCCAGCATTTTTGCTGGCATTGTTGTTATTAGGGCGTGTCGATCTTTGAAGTATGATTTTTGTTCAAATCAAAGGCTTTCAATACCAGAAATGCGCTATGACACATAGTAATCTATGTTAGTCGCGCATGATGCTCTAGCCCCGATAAAATAAAGTCCCGACTAGTCGTTGGTTTATCTTTCAATTCATCGTATATTCGTTACATATCGATAACTTCACTGGAACATTGGAGTGTGAATGTATCTTTTTGAAGGCCTTAAAAAGAAGATTTCTGAGTATTTATCTCCCGCAGACGTAGAGCTGGTACAAAAAGCCTATGTGGTTGCGCGTGAAGCCCATGAAGGGCAAACTCGCTCAAGCGGCGAACCCTATATCACCCACCCGGTTGAGGTGACACAGATACTCGCTGGCATGCGTTTAGATCACGAAACGCTTATGGCTGCGTTAATGCACGATGTGATTGAAGATACCGATTTTAGCCAACAAGACTTGGCTGAGATTTTTGGTGAAACTGTCGCTGAGTTGGTTGAAGGCGTCAGCAAACTTGATAAGCTCAGCTTCAAAGATAAAAAGCAGTTTCAAGCCGAAAACTACCGCAAAATGATCATGGCAATGACGCAAGACATTCGCGTTATCTTGATCAAACTGGCCGATAGAACGCATAACATGCGCACACTCGGAGCTCTTCGACCAGATAAACGCCGTCGTATTGCTCGTGAGACGCTAGAAATTTTTGCCCCTATCGCGAACCGTTTAGGTATACACGATATCAAAAATGAGCTGGAAGACTTAGGCTTTCAAGCACTCTACCCAATGCGTCATCGCGCTTTAAAATCAGAAGTGGCCAAAGCTCGCGGCAACCGTAAAGAAGTTATCAGTAATATACAAACTGAAATTGAATCGCGTTTAGCCGAGTCTGGGATCCAAGCTTCGGTCAGCGGCCGTGAAAAACATTTATATAGTATCTACAAAAAAATGCTCAATAAAGAGCTAATGTTCAACGAAGTAATGGACATTTATGCCTTTAGAATCAATGTCGATAACTTGGATACCTGCTACCGAGTACTTGGTGTTGCACATAATCTGTACAAGCCCATTGAAACGCGTTTTAAAGACTATATCGCAGTACCTAAAACTAATGGTTATCAGTCGCTACATACCTCATTAGTTGGCCCACATGGCATCCCTGTTGAGATACAAATTCGCACCCATGACATGGACCATATGGCTGATAAAGGGGTGGCGGCGCACTGGATGTATAAAAAAGCAGGTGACAGCGCAGGTCATACAGCGCAGCAACGTGCTCGTCAGTGGATGCAAAGCTTACTGGAACTACAGCAAAGTGCGGGATCTTCCTTTGAGTTTGTTGAAAACGTTAAAACCGAGCTATTCCCGGAAGAAATCTACGTATTCACGCCCGATGGTCGCATCGTAGAGTTGCCCATGGGTGCCACCGCAGTGGACTTTGCTTACGCTGTTCATACTGACGTTGGTAATACCTGTGTTGGCGCACGTGTAAACCGCAAGCCTTACCCACTGAGTAAAGCTCTTGATACAGGGCAAACCGTTGAGGTTATCACCAGTTCAGGTGCACATCCTAACGCCACTTGGTTAAACTTTATCGTAACAGGCAAAGCGCGATTGGGCGTGCGTAACTACCTTAAGAGCCAGCATCAAGAGGAAGCCATTCAGCTAGGACGCCGCTTGTTAGACTCAGCGCTTGGCGAAAATAAACTCGATGATATTCCACAGGAGAGTATTGACCGCGTTCTAGAAGAGCACAAGTTAGGCACTCTGCTCGAATTGTTGGTAGAAATTGGCACCGGTAATATTATGAGTGTCTTGATTGCCAAACGTCTGCTACAAACAGACGATGGTATTGAAAATGTTGCCAAAAAAGCCAAAGCCGCTATTATCGGAACAGAAGGCATGTTGGTTAACTATTCCAAGTGCTGTCGCCCAGTACCAGGAGATGCCATTACGGCCTATGTGAGCCAGGGTAAAGGCCTGAATGTTCACCGCCAAGAGTGTAAAAATATAAAAGGCTGGGAGAATGAACGCTCCAAGTACTTTGTTGTAAAATGGGAAGACAACCCAGAGAAAGAATATATTGCGGCCTTGCGGGTAGAAATTATCAATCACCAAGGTGCATTAGCAAAACTCACAAACGTGGTAGCAAGTACTCAAGCAAATATCGTTGAAATCGCTACCGACGAAAAAGAAAGTAACTTATACGTGATAGATTTGGGCATCACCGTTAAAGACCGTATTCACGTCGCAAACATTATGCGCCGTATCCGTGTTATGCCAGACGTACAACGCGTATATCGCAAGAAATAGGATTGAACATGAACAAAGCGATTATCTCTACCGATCAAGCTCCAGCTGCGATTGGTACTTACAATCAAGCCGTTAAGGTAGGCACAGCAGTTTACCTGTCAGGCCAAATTCCATTAGTGCCTGAAACAATGGAAATGATTTCTGAAGATTTTGCCGAACAGGCGCAGCAAGTCTTCAAAAATCTAACCGCGGTATGCGAAGCCGCTGGTGGTCAATTACAAGATATGGTCAAAGTAAATATTTTCCTGACTGACCTAAGCAACTTTGCCACTGTTAACGAAATTATGAGCCAGCACTTTAAAACACCTTACCCTGCACGCGCAGCCATCGGTGTAAAAGAGTTACCAAAGGGCGCTCAGATTGAGATTGACGGCATTATGGAGCTTCCGTCAACAAACTAATTCTTTAGTATTAAAAAGCCGCCTTTGAGCGGCTTTTTTTATGTCTATTCTTTGATCTCAAGCACTTGACTCTATACTGTTTATTAAGCACTCTAAAGCTAATACTTTGGTTTTTGTCATGGGTTCGTTTTTGAGCCGCAAAGGTAAGGGTGATAAACGTGTTCAAATTGGCACACAACGGAAATGTCCTATTAGACGTTGCTCAACTAAATCCACCGAACGCAGCCTTCATCATTGAAGCGCTAGAACGTTCGCCTTATGCCGATTGTGAGATCGACAGGGATTCTATTGACGCTTTTTTCAAAAGCGAGTTTCCAGAGAAACAACTCGTTGTCGCTAAAAAAGTAGATGCGCAACTCACCATTGAATTGTCTGATGACAAAATGACTGCTACAGCTCACCTTGTAACCGCCAAAGGCGGTGCCATGATCAATTTAGAAAAAGCCAAAAAAGCAATTATCAACGCCGGTGTAAGCCGCGGATACAAGCAGGCTTACTTAGAAAAAATTCTCCAAAAACAATTGGAACTACCCGCAGGTTCTAATGCAAAAGGAATCATCGCACAGGGCCGCCCACCACAAGATGGGCAACCTGCTAAATTGGTCGCCCATGTAGTGACTATGAGAGAGCGTTTGAAGCAGCCAAAGCTCAGAGAGGATGGCTCGGTAGATATGCGCGACTTTGGCAAATTGGCAAGTGTCGCTCCAGGTACATTACTGGTTTCCAAGCAACCACCGACACCCGGCAAAGAGGGCTTTACTGTGGTCGGTGACAGTATTGAAGCTAAAGAGGGCGATGATTTCGAACTCACCGCAGGCGAAGGCACTGAAATTTCAGCCAGTAACCCACTTGAACTTGTCGCCAGCATTGCGGGCTGCCCTTCTGATATTCAAAATGGCATGCGTGTTGATGACGTATTTACCATCAAAGATGTGGACGTGAGAAGTGGTCATGTTGACTTTAATGGCAGTGTGATCGTTACACATACGGTTGGGCCGGGCATGAAGGTTAAAGCCAAAGGTGACATAACCGTCATGGGCTCGGTTGAATCAGGAGAACTGATTAGTGGCGGCCATATTGACGTAAAGCAAGCGGTTATTGGTCACTTGGACCATCAAAACAACGATCAAGGTTTAACCTGTTGCTTAGTTGCACAAGGTGATATTCATATCGCTCATGGCCAATACTGTTACCTTGAAGCCAACAATGTGTATATTGCCAAGCAAAGTAACCATTGCACCATTAAGGCGAAACAACTGGTGCAAATTGGTGCCGATGATAACCCCAGAGGTAAACTGATTGGCGGAGAAGTACTAGATACGCAAATGCTTGTTGCTGGTGAGATAGGCAGTGAGTCAGGCGCTAAAATGATTGTACGTCTTGCCCGCCACGGCGTAGAGCTGACCCAAGAAACTGACGAGTGCCTCAAAGCATTGAGCAAAACCAGCGCACAGTTAAATACTTTGCAGCAAACGATTGAAAAAGCGGATCTACTTAAAGACCCTGAAAAGAAAAAGCAACTTATGGCTAAAATTGGTGCCACACAAATGCACTATTGCCAAGAAGCCGAAGCCCTTGAAAAGAAAATGTCTGATATGGAGAGCCAGCTCAACGAGTTACTTGAAAACTCTAAACTCGTTGCCAATCAGGCCCTCAATCCTGGTGTTGAGATCCATATTTTTGACCGCGTATTTAAAACCACCCGCAGCTACCCACCGTGCACCGCAGCTCTGGTTGAAGGTAAGATAGAGATAGAGTTTAAGACCAGTTAGCACTTTTTATACTTATACCACCGGATAGACACCGAGCTATCCGATTATTTTAACAAACATAGAAGGTAAAATATTTAAGAAAATAAAAGTACTAACGTGTCATTGAGCGCAGCCAATCAAGGTTTTGACTTCACTTTTAAATATATCAACCAGATAAACTGGAAAGCTGCTCCTTCGATAGAGGTCGCCGCCGTAATCCAAAACCATGCTAAGTCTTGCTCTCGCATCACATGTGCGGTTTCTAGCACAACAAAAACAACTATACACCAACACCATAGGGGCATCATCACTGATATTTGTGTGTTTTTACTTGCCATGTATCCCTACCGATAATTCAAAGACTATACAGTGAAACCCATAAGTAGCAACAATAACTAAATGTTAGTTAGTGTGTAAATTATTTTTTAAGGACGCACAACACTTTGCCAGCATTAAAAAAAGCGGCATCACCCGAGGATGATACCGCTTTGCGCTACTAAACAACACTCACTTAGAGTTTGTTGCTTGCGGGTGATACCTACATCTAATGGCACACCTTACCCACTTAAAACCTATTACGTTGCCAAAGCGATCTCTTCTTGTTGACCTACCCACATGAGGGTGTTGAAAAAAAGCAACGCCACCTTGCGGCGACGTCGCTTTACACTCATTTTAAATCTTACCGTTAGCGCAGTACGTCACCAATTTGTGACTGTACTTCATCACTCCACACACTAACCTGTACCTGAGCAATATGTTGCTTTTGTAACAGCAACATCACTAAACGCGACTGACCAATACCACCACCAATGGTTTGTGGCATTGCCCCGCTTAGCAGCTGTTGATGCCAATCTTGTTCTAAACGACTTTCGTCTCCAGTCACTTTGAGCTGGCGTGCTAAAGCCTCAGGGCATACGCGGATACCCATTGACGAGATCTCAAAGGCATCTTCAAGCACAGGGTTCCACACCAAAATATCACCATTCAATCCCTGATATTTATCACAGGTTGCCGTCGACCAATCGTCATAATCAGGCGCACGTACGTCGTGAATTTTGCCATCGCCCAATGCGCCACCAATACCAATTAAAAACACTGCGCCATATTCTTGAGCAATCGCCTTTTCACGTTGCTTAGCGCTAAAGTCTGGGTACATCTGACGTAACGCTTCGCTATGCACAAAGGTGATTTTCTCTGGTAAAAATGGCTTTAAACCAAACTCATCGGCCACCACTTGCTCAGTGGCTTTAATACCTTGATACAAGGTTTCTACAGTGTGTTTTAACGTGGCTAATGAACGCTCAGATTCAGCACAGATAACTTTTTCCCAGTCCCACTGGTCAACATATACTGAATGTATTGGTGAAAGTCGTTCTTCATCAGGACGCAGTGCCTTCATGTGCGTGTACAAACCTTCACCGACTGAAAAACCACAGTCCCCCAACGTTTTACGCTTCCACTTAGCCAATGAATGCACCACCTCAAATTGCGCTTGTGGTAGCGTTTTGACCTTAACCGAAACCGCTTTTTCTGTACCGCTTAAGTTGTCTTGAATGCCGTCGCCCACTTTGGCTAGTATCGGGGCTTGTACTTCAATTAGCCCTAACTTGCTCTCAAGCTGTTGTGAAAAAACTTGTTTAACGCGGCTGATCTGCTGCTGTGTTTGACGATATGTGCTCTGCATAATTTAGGACCTCATTCCCAGTATTCTTTGTTAATTAGCTTGCCATGTATTTATTGGCTTAAAACTATCGTCAATAAAAACCGCACAAATTACAACAACCATCAACAAAAATAGCCAAACACTCTGTTTTTCTTTAAAAATAGACGGTATATTTTAACGAAACGAAAATCACACAGCGAAATAGCCATGGAAAATTATCAGATCGATAATCTCGATAAATCGATTTTGCACGCATTAATGGACAATGCGCGTACACCTTATGCCGAATTAGCAAAAAGATTTGCCGTCAGTGCAGGCACCATTCATGTGCGTGTGGAAAAAATGAAACAAGCAGGCATTATTGTCGGTACCAAGGTCACTATCAGTGCCAAGAGACTCGGTTATGATGTGTGTTGCTTTATTGGTGTAAACCTCAAACACGCACGCGATTACCCTAGTACCATTGCGCAACTACAAGGGTTTGAAGAAGTAGTAGAGGCCTATTATACAACGGGTAATTACAGTATTTTCATTAAGGTAATGGCACGCACAATCGATCACTTACAGGATGTATTAATCAATAAAATTCAAACGATTGAAGCAATACAATCCACCGAAACACTGATCTCACTACAAAACCCTATTGCCCGTGAGGTGATCCCCTAGCGATATACGGGTATAATCAGGCGCTATTTTGATTGTAATGAGCAGTAACAGATGAAAGAAACACGTTTTCATCGCGTAAAACGGGTGTTAGATAGACGCCAAACCGACCTGACAGTTTGTCTGGATGAAGTACATAAACACCATAATCTATCGGCTATTGTGCGCACCGCCGATGCCGTCGGGTGCCATCATGTACACGCGGTATGGCCGCAAGAACAGCGTCGATTAACTAACAATACCTCAGGCGGCAGCAAAAACTGGGTTGAAACCCATATGCATGATGATATTGATACTGCCGTTGCTACCATCCGTGAACAAAACCCTGGTATTCAATTACTGGCAACAAATTTAAGTGATGAAGCGGTAGACTATCGCGAAATCGACTATACCAAGCCAACCGCAATTATTGTGGGCCAAGAACGCTTAGGGATCTCAGACAAAGCCCTAGCACATGCAGACAAACACATCGTTATCCCCATGCAAGGGATGGTGCAATCACTGAATGTCTCAGTTGCCGCGGCATTGATTTTATATGAAGCACAACGCCAACGAGATGCTGCTGGCCTATATGATCGTAATGATATGCTGGACGCCAAGACCAAACATACTTTATTGTTTGAAGGTTGCCATCCAATTATCGCAAACCGCTGTGTGGAAAAAGGTTTACCTTATCCAGATTTGGATGATGACGGTGAAATCGTTGCAGATGACGCTTTCTGGAACGCCCTTAAATTTAAAAAAACGACTTAAACAAGGAATTGCATGTCTTCGCCAAATTTGTCTCACTACCCCATTACCGAGCTAAAAGGCGTAGGTCCTAAGGTAGCAGAACGGTTAGCGAAACTCGGTATTTTCACCGTACAAGACATGTTATTTCATTTGCCGCTGCGTTATGAAGACCGTGCACGCACGTATGCCATAGCCGAACTGATGCTGCACTCTCATGTGAGTATTGAAGCACAAATAGAACACAGCCAAATTACTTTTGGTAAGCGTCGTATGCTTATCTGTCATGTCAACGATGGTACAGGACGTCTAACGCTGCGGTTTTTCAATTTTAATGCATCACAAAAAAATGCCATGGCACCGGGTAAGGTGATCCGTTGTTTTGGTGAAATTCGCCGAGGTCAAGCTGGGTTAGAAATGGCCCACCCTGAGTACAGTATTCGCGACAGTCACAGCGAACTAAAAGACCCAAATTTAGCAACGCTCACAGCGGTTTACCCAACCACCGAGGGCCTAAAACAGTTGAGTATCCGCGCCATCGCAGACAAGGCTGTGGCACTATTGAATAAATATGATCTTGAGGAATACTTACCCGAGCAATATCGCCCAGCGGGGCTTAGTTTAAAAGCAGCGGTATTGGCACTACACAAGCCACCTCAAGACACCGACTTGTCATCTCTAGAGCTTGGCCAACACCCCGCTCAAAAACGATTGGCTTTTGAGGAGCTATTGGCGCAAAACCTAAGCTTGCTGCAATTGCGGCATCGCGGCCAAGCAGTAAAAGCTGTACCTTTGCCACCGAACAACACGCTCGAACCCGAGTTTCTAGCCAATTTACCTTTTTCGCCCACCAATGCACAGCAGCGCGTAGTTGCCGAGATAAAACAAGATTTACAACAGCCCTACCCCATGATGCGTTTGGTGCAAGGCGATGTCGGATCAGGTAAAACCTTAGTGGCGGCGTTGGCAGCGCTGGGGGCAATTGCCAAGGGCTATCAAGTAGCGCTCATGGCGCCCACGGAGATCCTCTCCGAACAGCACAGTATCAACTTTAGTAATTGGTTTTTAAATCTGGGTATTGAAGTGGCATGGCTTGGGGGCAAGACCAAGGGCAAAGAACGCGAGCGAACCTTACAAAATATTGCCAGTGGTAAAGCGCAAATGGTGGTGGGTACACACGCTCTGTTCCAACAACAGGTAGAGTTTTTTAACCTCGCTTTAATCATCATCGATGAGCAGCATCGCTTCGGCGTACATCAACGCCTCGCACTGCGTGAAAAAGGTCAGTTCAACGACTGCTATCCGCACCAACTGGTCATGACCGCCACTCCCATTCCACGCACCCTGGCCATGACCGCCTATGCGGACTTAGAAACCTCGGTGATTGACGAATTACCTCCAGGTCGTACCCCCATCACCACCGTTGCCGTTCCTGATACTCGTCGTGAGCAAGTCATTGAGCGCGTGAAAAGTGCCTGTATTGACGATAAACGTCAAGTGTACTGGGTATGTACACTGATTGATGAATCTGAAGTTCTGCAATGTCAGGCTGCAGAAGACACCGCGACTCAACTCAAAGAGCAATTACCAGCACTGACTGTTGGTCTAGTGCATGGCAGAATGAAAGCACAAGAAAAGCAAGACGTTATGATGGCCTTCAAACGTGGAAAGATTGATGTTCTGGTTGCGACAACCGTAATAGAGGTAGGGGTTGATGTACCTAACGCCAGTCTAATCATCATCGAAAACCCAGAGCGCTTAGGGCTTGCACAACTTCACCAGCTGCGTGGCCGTGTAGGTCGGGGCGCGATTGCCTCGCACTGCCTGCTGCTTTATCACGCGCCCTTGTCTGCGACCGCTCAAAAGCGCTTGGGGGTTTTGCGTGATAGCAATGATGGTTTTGTTATCGCTGAGCGAGACTTAGAAATTAGAGGTCCAGGTGAAGTGCTTGGCACCAAGCAAACCGGGCTGGCAGAGTTTAAAGTCGCCGATTTGAATCGAGACAAGGCATTATTGGAGCAAGTCAGACCCATCGCATTGCGAATAATGAAAGAGCACCCAAACAGCGTTGAGCCTTTAATTACCCGTTGGTTGGGAGCAAAAAGTGAGTTAGCAATGGCATAAAGCAAGCGATACAACTAGCTATGGTATAGATCTGCTGTATCGCTAGAAACGCTTGAATTAGTCTTGATAGCCATTAGGGTTGTTACTTTGCCAACGCCATGTATCTTGCATCATCGCGTCAATATCACGCGTTGCTTGCCAACCTAATTCCTGTTGGGCCTTTTCTGGTGCTGCATAACATGCTGCAATATCACCATCTCGACGTGGCATCAGTTTATAAGGGACTGGCTTGCCTGAGGCTTTTTCAAATGCATTGACCATCTCAAGTACCGAGTTGCCTTTGCCTGTACCTAAGTTATAGATATGAGTTCCCACTTGAGATTCGAGCTTAGCTAGTGCTTTTAAATGGCCCAAAGCCAAGTCGACCACATGGATATAATCTCTCACCCCAGTGCCATCTACAGTATCATAGTCATTACCAAACACGCCTAACTGCTCTAACTTGCCAACTGCCACTTGAGCGATGTAAGGCAGTAGATTGTTAGGAATCCCATTAGGGTCTTCACCAATTAGCCCCGACTCATGGGCACCAACAGGGTTGAAGTAACGCAAAATAGCAAACGCCCAACGTTCATCTGATTTCGCGACATCTTGTAGCACCATCTCAACCATCAACTTAGAAGTGCCATATGGATTGGTTGTGCCACCCACAGGAAAGTCTTCTCGAATAGGTAAACTTTGTGGGTCGCCGTACACCGTTGCTGATGAGCTAAACACGAGCTTAAACACACCAGCGTCTCGCATCGCATCTAATAGCGTTAATGTGCCTTGCACATTCACTTGGTAGTATTCAATCGGTTTGCGTACCGACTCACCCACGGCTTTTAAACCAGCAAAGTGGATAACCTGACTGATGTCATAGCGAGAAAACACCTCGTCAAGAAATGTCTTATCGAGGATATCCCCCTGATGAAAACTTACCGATTCTCCTGTGAGCTGAGCGATGCGCACAAGTGATTCCTGTGAAGCGTTACTTAAATTATCAATAACAACAACATCTTCACCACGTTGCAATAATTCAAGTACGGTATGTGACCCGATATACCCTGCACCACCTGTGACCAATATACTCATACAACTTCCCTTAAAATATACAAACAGCCCGTTATTTTAAAGCATTCTCAGCGGTTTTACAGGAGTAATTATGATTTATCGCACACAAATGCTAACTTGCCATGTTTATAGCTCAAACGAGAAATATTGGTATCACAATATGCACTCAGATTGTGCCATTGTGATACAGCTTTGGGAGATGTGAAATCACGCATGTAAACGCGATTACCAATGGCGTAGGCCACCTTTTTATCATCCAACCACGTGTAATCCTGCACCCCTTCAGGCATCACAAAATGATCGCTCATCTGTTGAGTCTTTACTGAAAAACTGGCAAACCATTGTTGCCCATTTTTATGATGAGTAAACGAATAGATGTTCTGTGCCTTATTGAACGCTAGCGTTCGGCCAATATCTTTGGCGACTTTTGTCGGTAAATGCCCCGTCAAATCTGAATACTGGAGCGTATGTGGTTCGCCAAGTATAAACATGATGAGATCCTTCCCTTTACCCCACGCATGGTAGCCCACAGGTTCAATGTGATCGAAAATTCGTTCGGGTTGTTTGTTCTCATCAAACGGGTAAAACCATAGCTTTTGCTTACCATCTGGCTCAACAACCACACTGGAAAGGCCCTCCCCGTGAGGGTAAAGTGTGGGTGAAAACTCCGATACCGAACTGTTTGTTAAATTACGGCTTTGCTTACTGGCAAAGTCGTAAAAGAATAAATCTGTTTGTGGATTCTGAGTAGAGGTCACTTCCTGCGTATAATATACACCATTCTCTGTCACCACTGGTTGGTTGTGATAGCTATCATCAGATGTTAAAGATGTCACTTTTATTGAACCCGCCACTTCATTGGCTAGTAAAATCTGGCTTTTTGGCATTGCAGCGTGTGAAGTTAAAGTAACGGTTGCCAACACACAGCCGACAAGTGATAGAGATACTTTCATCATGGTCCTTGTTGTTTTTCTTTTATCATACCCAGATGCGCATTAAACCACAAAACTTGCTATTCGCGTCGCTTCGAGTAACAATCGAATTCAACCATTTTGTTAAAATTTTGAGAATGTCGAGGCGTCACTATGTCCCAAAAACACCCAATTATAGCTATTACCGGTAGTTCGGGGGCAGGTACCACAACGACTACTAACGCGATAAAACATATATTTCGAAGCTTAAGTGCCAACGCTGCATTTATTGAAGGAGACAGTTTCCATCGCTACACTCGCCCTGAAATGGATAAGCTCAAACGCGAAGCCTTGCAAGAGGGAAAACACATTAGCTACTTCGGCCAAGAAGCCAATGACTTTGCCGCATTAGAAGAACTCTTTAGTCGTTATGCTGAGCATGGTGATGGCAAGATAAGGCGCTATCTCCACACCTTTGACGACGCTGTGCCATACAACCAATTGCCCGGCACTTTTACGCCTTATCAGGATCTAGAAGCCAATACCGATGTCCTTTTCTATGAGGGGCTCCATGGTGGCGTTGTGACCGAAGAACATGATGTTGCCAAGCATGTGGATTTGCTCATTGGCATGGTGCCAATTATCAACCTTGAATGGATCCAGAAGCTCATTCGTGATACTAACGAGCGTGGTCATTCTAGAGAAGCGGTGATGACTTCAATTGTGCGCAGTATGGATGATTATATTAACCATATTACACCACAGTTTTCCCGCACTCATATTAACTTTCAGCGCGTCCCCACTGTTGATACTTCCAACCCTTTCAGTGCAAAGGATATTCCGTCGCTGGATGAAAGCTTTGTGGTGATCCGTTTTCGCGGGATCGACGACGTTGATTTTCCCTATTATCTGCAAATGATCGATGGCAGCTTT
Organism: Pseudoalteromonas sp. MMG022; assembly: GCF_021654245.1. Classification (NCBI taxonomy): domain Bacteria; kingdom Pseudomonadati; phylum Pseudomonadota; class Gammaproteobacteria; order Alteromonadales; family Pseudoalteromonadaceae; genus Pseudoalteromonas; species Pseudoalteromonas sp. MMG022. The sequence goes on from NZ_JAKFZQ010000007.1 coordinate 157,958, forward strand.
ATGTCTCGGATGAATACGCTGGTTGTACCCGGCGGCAAAATGGGTTTGGCGATGGAGTTGGTACTGACGCCTCTTATTAAGGACTTATTGGTTAAAAAGCGAGCATTAGAAAACATGGCCCCAATCGACTTACCTATTTAACTTGCCTGCGCTTTTTGTGCCAATTACACTAACTCCCCCCTCTTTTTGCCGCAGTAGGGAGTAAGTGATGGCACAAAGTAAAACGTTGACAGTTCTAGTAGGGTCTAAAAACCCAGTTAAAGTAAACGCCGCAAAACACGTGATTCAGGGTTACTTCCCTGACTATCAAGTCCAGTGCTCAGGTTTGCATGCCCCCAGTGGTGTACCCGAGCAGCCCCTTGGTGAAGATGAAACACGCTTCGGCGCACAAAACCGAGTGAGTTACTTACAACAACACCACCAGGCTGACTTTTATTGTGCGATGGAAGGTGGTGCCCATCAATTCAGTTATGGACCCGCAACCTTTGCTTATGTGGTCATAGCAAACGACCAATATACCAGTGTCAATCGCAGCAGCAACCTACCGCTGCCTCAAGCTATTTATGATGCTCTTGTGGCGGGTGAAGAGTTAGGTCCTGTGATGGACCGCGTATTTAATACCACCAATATCAAACAAAAAGGTGGCGCTATTGGTTTATTAACCAATCACGTTGCAACCCGAGAAAGCACCTACACCCAAGCTTTGACACTGGCTATGGCACCTTTCTTACACCCTCATTTATACATGCAGCAAGCGATTCAAGATGAAGTATAGCCATATACTATTTGACGCCGATGAAACCTTATTTAGCTTCAATGCATTTTTAGGTTTAAAAACCCTATTTGCACAATACGGTGTTGAATTTACCGAGCAAGATCACAAAGAGTATCAAGATGTTAATGCGCCGCTTTGGCTTGATTACCAAGCAGGGAGAATTAATGCAAAAACACTGCAAGTCACGCGGTTTTCAAAATGGGCTGAGTGCCTTAAAGTGCCCGCTGAGCGCTTGAATGAGGGTTTTTTAGAATCCATGGCCAGTATTTGTGAACCCCTGCCTGGTGCCCGCAATTTACTCACTCATTTAAAAGGCAAAGCAACACTTGGGATCATCACCAATGGCTTTGCCGCACTGCAAGAAAAACGTCTGGCTCACACTGGGCTGAGTGACTGCTTTGACTGCTTGGTCATCTCTGAGCTTGTGGGCACAGCCAAGCCAGACCCATATATTTTCGCCCACACACTGTCTTTGTTGGGTAATCCTGACAAAAGCAAAGTCTTGATGGTGGGTGATACGCCCAGCAGTGACATTCTCGGCGCTAATCAATTTGGTATTGATAGCTGCTGGTTGCAACACCCAGGAAAAACCTGCCCTGAAGGTGTAACACCAACCTATACAATACAGTCATTAACTGAGTTGGAAGCTATTTTGGGCACAGATCATTGATTGAACCACAGTAGAAAATAAAAAGCGCAGTAATGACTGCGCTTTTTCTCATACTGATTACTTTTAAAGCGCGCTACGCTGCCTGAGTACTTCAAACAGGCAAATTCCAGTGGCAACTGATACGTTCAAGCTAGACACCGTGCCAACCATCGGAATTTTCACCAAAATATCACAATGTTCTCTTGTTAGGCGACGCATACCGTCACCTTCGGCTCCCATCACAATCGCGATAGGCCCTGTTAGGCTTGCATCAAACACACCTGTATCCGTTTCACCCGCAGTGCCCGCAACCCATACCCCTGCTTCTTTAATATCACGGAGTGTGCGCGCTAGGTTGGTCACTTGAACCAATGGTACGGTCTCTGCAGCTCCACAGGCAACTTTACGCGCTGTACCATTGAGCTTGGCCGATTTATCTTTTGGCACTATGACCGCGTGTACACCTGCTGCATCGGCACTACGTAAGCACGCGCCTAAATTATGCGGATCAGTCACACCGTCTAGCACCAAAAAGAATGGGCTCGATTCTCTGGCAAGTATCTCGTCTAAGTCACGCTCGTTGTAAGTCCGCGCAGCTTTAACATTGGCGATGATACCTTGATGCTGCTCACCATTTGCCTTGTTATCCAGCGCCTTTCTTTGCATAAACTGCACTGAAATACCAAACTTTCGAGCTTCGTTGATCACTGGGTTTAAGCGTTTATCTTCACGTCCTTTGAGCGCGTAAATTTCTAAAAAGCGCTCGGGTTCCTTCGCTAAAATTGCTTCAATTGAATGAAACCCAAAAATTAATTCGTTACTCACCTTAGTTATGCTCCAGAGCTATTCTTAGTGCGTTTTCTCGCGTTTTTACCCGGCCTTTTTGCCTTACTTTTTTTGGCTTTGGTCTTAGCCTTTGGCAACTCAGCCGCTGCTTTTTTCGATTTTTTGAGTTTGCCCTTTGGGGTTGTTTTCTTACCCTTCTTGGGTTTACGTTCGTCTTGTTTGTCTTGGTCAGAGCCACCCTTGCCGGGGATCTTGCCTGCTTTTAACTGCGCCCTTACGCTGCTAAATGCAGGTTTTTCTTCTGATTTTACAGACTTATTACGGCGTCTTGCATAACGATCGGGTAACTGCTCACCCGCCATAGCCAAGTTGATGCGCCGCTCATCCAAGCTCACCGACGCTACCACCACTTTTAATTTATCGCCTAAGCGATATACCTGACGGCTATGCTCACCAACCAAACAGTGTTTGGCACCGTCAAAATGGAAATACTCTTGCCCCAATGTAGAGATATGGATCATGCCATCAATTTGCAAGTCATCAAGGCGTACAAACAGACCAAAAGTCGTCACCGAAGAGACCACCCCTGTAAACTCATCTCCCACGTGATCTTGCATAAACTCACATTTGAGCCAATCTGCTACTTCACGCGTCGCGTCATCTGCTCGGCGCTCCGTGGTTGAACATTGCTCACCTAACTGGTCAACTTCATCATTATCGTACTCATATGCACCAGAGGTACGCTGGCCTTGTTTGGTCAAGATGCCTTTAATTGCTCTGTGCACAACTAAATCGGGATAACGACGAATAGGAGACGTAAAATGCGCGTAAGCATCCAACGCCAGTCCGTAGTGACCAATGTTATCGGGTTGGTAAACCGCCTGTTTCATTGAGCGAAGCAACATGGTTTGGATCAACTCTTGCTCTGGCCGCTCACCGAGTTGGTTCAGCGCTGCAGTCAATTCTAACGGCGAGGGATCATTTGGCAGTAAGCTTTCAATGCCCAAATCATTTAAGAATTGTCTGAAATGACTCAGCTTTTCCTGATCCGGTTCATCGTGAACACGGTACAGTGCGCAAGCTTCGTGCTTTTCAAGCAACTTGGCCGCCGACACATTGGCCAAAATCATACATTCTTCAATCAGTTTGTGGGCATCATTACGAACTAACGGAACGATGGACTCTATTTTTCGATGAGCATTGAACACAAACCGAGTTTCTGTGGTTTCAAACTCAATTGCGCCACGGGTTTGCCTTGCCGATTTGAGTGCCATGTACATTTGCTGCAAATCACTCAGATGAGGTACCAAAGACGCATATTGTTCTCGCAGCTGCTCATCACCTTGTAAAATGGCATGAACCTTAGTGTAGGTCAGTCTAGCGTGAGAGTTCATTACCGCCTCATAGAAGCGATAACCTGATAAACGCCCCGCCTCGGAGACGGTCATTTCTGCAACCATACATAAGCGGTCAACTTCTGGATTCAATGAACATAAGCCATTAGACAAAACTTTAGGTAGCATGGGGATAACTTGTTCAGGAAAGTATACCGAGTTACCGCGCTCAATCGCCTCTCTATCAAGTGCACTGCCTTTAGGCACATAATGAGAAACATCTGCGATGGCAACCCATAAACGCCACCCTCCCGACTTTTTGCGCTCACAAAAAACCGCGTCATCGAAGTCCCGAGCATCTTCACCATCTATGGTCACTAACGGCAAGTCTCTTAAATCTACTCGGCCCTTTTTGTCAACGTCTTCAACTTCTTCACCATGAACAGCTACCTGAGCCAAAACTGACTCTGGCCAAATATGTGGAATATCATGGTTACGCAGCGCAACTTCGATTTCCATTCCAGGCGCCATATGCTCACCGAGTACCTCAATCACCTTACCTACTGCATTCATTTGCCTGCTTGGGCTTTGCGTGATCTGCACTTGTACCATTTGGTTGTGTCGTGCACCATTCTCACTGCCAGGTAGAATGATAATATCTTGGGTAATGCGTGGGTCTTCAGGAACCACGACCGACGTACCGTGTTCGACGAAATAGCGCCCCACGATAGGTGTGCGCTCAGCCTCTAGTACTCGCACAATACGTGCCTCTACCTTACCACCCGAACCACGACTGGCCGCTTTTGCCAACACAATGTCACCATGTAACACGCTGTTCATCTGGTGCTTGGCAATAAACCAGTCTTTTTCTTCGCCTTCCACAGCCAAAAAGCCAAAGCCATCACGATGACCGATGACGCGCCCCTTCACCAAACCATCATCGGTTGGGATCACATAGCGCTTGAACTTGTTAAAGTGTAACTGCCCGTCACGCTCCATAGCACGCAGACGACGTTTAAACGCGACTTGGCGTTCATCATCCAACACGTTAAGACTATTACAGAGTTGACTAAAGGTGGTCGCTTTGTCGGCAGTTTTAATATGCTCTAATATAAATTCGCGACTCGGTACTGGATTTTCGTATTTGTCTTGCTCTCGACGGAGATGAGGATCCTGTTTTGACATTCACTAGCTTGTTAATTGAGTTATGTTGTTATTTTAACCCAAAACCCGCTAATGAGACAGCCACTGGGTATGAAAGTTTTATTTAGCTGTGCGCAGGTCGGTTTCGCCAGATTGGTAAGCATTTTTACTTATCCACGTGATACACTGCCTGTTCATTAAAACTACACGATATTCATCATGCGCCCAGAACAAACTTCCCTTGTTTATCTTCACATCGCCGTGTTGCTATTTGGTGGTACCGCACTGTTTTCAAAGCTGATTAACCTATCTGCGTTAGATATCACTGTCTACCGCACTGCTGTGGCTTTTGTGGTATTGGCAGCACTGCTTAAGCTCAGTGGTAAACAGCTACGCTTGGCAAGTGCTCGCGATTACCTTATCGCCGTGCTGCTAGGAATTGTTGTGGGTCTTCATTGGGTGACCTATTTTGCTGGCATGCAAATGGCGGGCATTGCCACGGGGATCATTGCGTTTTTTACTTACCCTGTGATCACCGTGTTTTTGGAGCCCTTGTTCACCAAACAGCGCATAAAAAGCAAAGATATTTTCAGTGCACTCATCGTACTATTTGGCATCTATTTACTTATTCCTGAAGCCAGCATAGGTAATCAAGTCACCTTGGGGATCATCACAGGGGTGTTTTCTGCTGCCTTGTTTGCGACGCGTAACCTACTGCAAAAGCGTTTTTTCGCCACGTATAGCGGTCCACATACCATGTTTTATCAGACCCTCACTGCCTGTGTGATGCTTGCCGCTTTTGTGGAAGTAGAGCCCAGCGCACTGCCGAGTCAAGATGTGTACTACATCTTATTAGCAGGGGCTGTGTTTACCGCCATCCCACACGCATTGTTTGCCAGTAGTCTAAAACACTTATCCGCCACAACTGCTGGATTAATTTCTTGCTTACAGCCCTTGTATGGGACGCTATTGGCCTTTATGCTGTTGGCAGAAAAACCAACAATTATGACCTTGCTCGGCGGGCTGCTGGTGATAAGCGCAGCGTGTTTTGAAACTTGGTCTATCACGAGGAAAAAGCCACATGCTAGTATTCGCGCATCGGGGTGCCAGCGGTAATTACCCCGAAAATACTCTCAGTGCTATTCGTGCCGCTTTGCAAGCCGATGTCGATGGCATTGAACTTGATGTGCAAAGTTGTGCCAACGATTACGCTATCGTGCATGATACATGGCTCGATAGAACCACCAACGGTATCGGTAAAGTAAATCAAACCAGCTTGCAAGAAATCCAGCTACTGGACGCCGGCAATGGTGAACATATTCCTTGCTTGCAGCAGGTATTTGATGAGATTGGTCAGCAAACCATGATCAATCTTGAGCTTAAACACACATTTGGTTTGGATCAGTTCGTTGCTTGTATTGAGCACAATGTACAACAAGGCGTTATCAACAGAGAGCAATTATTGGTTTCATCATTCGACCACCATCAACTTGTTTGGCTTAAGCAAAACATGCCTTGGGTAAAAATTGGCGCACTCACAGCATCTATTCCGCTGAATTATGCCGAGTTTGCACAACGGCTGCATGCCTACAGCATCCACATGGACAAAAACTTCATCAACCACCAATTCGTAGATGATGCAAAACAACGAGGGTTAAAGGTTTTTGCCTACACGGTCGATAAGCAGCAAGACATCGAAGATATGCGCGCGTTGGGCGTGGATGGTATTTTTAGTAACTTTCCTTGCTACGCAAAAATGATTTTATCGCGTTCTTAGCATATATTATTGATTAAAGAAGTATTTGTGTTTTACCCACTTGCGAGCATTGAGCGATGACCAAGTGCTCTCAATAGAATAAACATGGATATAAAGAGCAAACAATGAGTCTATACATGCGCTTATATAATCAAATTGAACAAAGCTTTTTCTACACCCTATCACGAAAGATCTTTGGCAACTTAAGTTTCGTCTTTGCCTTTCAAGTCATCACCTTGATTTGGCTTTACAATGAGCTTGATAGCAACAACAGTAGCTTAGGTTTATTTTGGTTAATGGCGCTAGGCGCTGTGGGTGGCTTTATATTTACACTTTTTTATATGCGCTTTTTGATTGTGCGTCCTGTCAGGGCAATGCGCGATAGCCTACAACAAGCAAACCGACAAGATGGTAATCTCAATGCCACATTACCTAAATTCACCTATGATGAATTCAGAGAATTAAGCGATCAATACAACACCTTTACCCAGCATCTACGTGAGTTACTGGAAAAAACCTATGAAGGTGCACAAAGTGCCGCCACCAGCAACTATCAAGTCACTCATTCTATGGGACAAACCGCAGAATTTGGTGAGCAGCAAATTAACATGAGTGACTCTATCATTGCTGCCAGTGACCAAGTGACCCACAGCCTACAAAGCATTGTTGCCAATACCGATCAGGTATATCAGGCCAACACCGAAAGCCTACAGTTTGTGAGAAACTCATCACAGGCGCTGGCCACGTTGGTCGGTGAAGTAAAACAAATAACCGTATTGCTGGGTAACTTTTCAAGTACTGTATCTGGATTGAAAGAAAACAGTGAGAATATTCGCAGCATACTTAAAATGGTCGAAGAGTTTTCTGACCAAACCAACTTGTTAGCTTTAAATGCAGCGATAGAGGCTGCCCGCGCAGGGGAAGCGGGTCGTGGCTTTGCTGTAGTTGCCGATGAAGTACGCAGTCTGTCGGTTAAAGTGAATAATGCGACTAGGCAGATCAGTGACTTTATAAATCAAATGAATAATTTAGTGGGTGAGACTAATCGTGAGTCAGAGCAGTTGATCAGCCATTCACAATCTGCCGAGCAAGCCATTAGCGAGACCTCCAAAGGCTTCGCTGACATGAGTCATGATTTTGAACGCAACCAAGCACAGCTTGAGCAAATTGCCAGTGCGGTTCACCAACTAGAGTCAACTCAAGCTCATACCCACGAAACTGTTCAACAAATTGTCGCTCTGGCTCAGCAAGCAAAAACACAAATTGACTCTGCGCTTAGCGATTGCCAACGCGCACAGCAGTTAACCGAAACTACACAAAAAGAACTACAAAGATTTGTTTGATATGAATTTGCTGTTGGCCGCTAGGCACGCCCAACAGCAAATGAGATAACCTCATCAATTCGGTTTTTATCCAACGCCAGCATGATTAATCTATCCACGCCTAATGCCACACCAGAACAAGCTGGCAAGCCTTGCTTTAACGCTTCAATAAAGTGTTGATCAATGGCCACTTGAGGTAGTCCCATTTGTGCACGCAGCTGGTTATCCTGCTCAAAACGATGTGTCTGTTCGTTGGCATCCGTCAGCTCGTTGAAGCCATTTGCCAGTTCCATGCCTCGATAATACAATTCAAACCGCCCAGCTACACGCGGGTCTTGCTCGTTGAGCTTGGCTAATGCCGCTTGTGAGGCTGGAAAATGATACACAAAACACGGTGCATCGATACCAATTTTTGGCTCAATTTGCATACAAAACAGCAATTGTAACAAGGTATCTGGGTTTGTTTCTGTCGCAGCAATATCTGTATAGCCGTGTTCACTGGCGCACTGCTTTAACTCATCCAAAGATGCACTTAGTGGGTCTAGCCCCAACACGTCCATAAAGGCTTGCTGGTACGTCATACTTGTACATGGTCGGCATTTTAGTACCAGCTGCATCAGTTGATCTATTTCATCCATTAAATCAAACTCATCAAAGCCTGGGCGATACCATTCGAGCATGGTAAATTCAGGGTTATGGTGACGACCTGATTCTTCATTGCGAAATGCCTTGGCAAGCTGGTATATCGGACCGCTGCCAGAGGCCAGCAATCGTTTCATCGCAAACTCGGGGGAAGTTTGTAGATATAGATCCTGCCCTTGATGATTACCAGGCCCAACAAAGCGAGTTTTAAAGCTGACTAAATGCACATCTGTCACACTGGCACCACACATACTGGGGGTTTCTACTTCCAATACCTCACGCTTTGCAAAAAACGCTCTGATGGTGGCTAAAATCTTAGCACGCTGTTTTAAAGTTGATATATCGGCACTGGGTGCCCAAAGTTGCTCTGGCATTACACTCTCTCACTAACCAAAAATCCCAGCAATAGCTGGGATTTTTATGCCTGTGTGTCTAAAATTCAGACAAGTAATTTAGAATTACTTCACACGGCTTACGTATTCACCGGTACGTGTATCAACACGGATAACTTCACCGATCTGTACAAACAATGGTACTCGTACCACGGCACCTGTTACTAGTGTTGCAGGTTTGCCACCAGTACCAGCCGTATCACCTTTTAGGCCCGGATCCGTTTCAGTGATCTCAAGCTCAACAAAGTTAGGGGGTGTTACCGCAATAGGGTTGCCGTTCCATAACGTGATGGTACATACATCGTTTTCTACTAGCCATTTTACGTTATCGCCCACTGCTTTCTCATCAGCGGCGATTTGCTCAAATGTCTCATTGTTCATGAAATGCCAGAACTCACCATCTGTGTACAGGTAAGCAAGATCGGTATCCATTACGTCTGCGCCTTCAACCGAATCGCCAGACTTAAAAGTTTTCTCTAACACTTTACCAGAGATCAACTTACGGATCTTAACACGGTTGAACGCTTGACCTTTACCAGGTTTAACCATTTCATTTTCCAAGATGGCACAAGGTTCGCCATCTAACATAATTTTTAAGCCGCCCTTGAACTCGTTGGTGCTATAATTCGCCATCGTATCCTCTAATCATCTTTTATCGAGTAATAAACCTGCTAATGATACAAACAAATGAAGTAAATTTGCATAGTAACTGGCAAAAAGAATTGGCAAATGTAGTAACTTGCCCACAAACCTTACTCAATATGTTGGGTTTAGAGTCGCATTTTGACACAAAAGACCTCGAAGCGAGACGTTTATTTCCTGTTCGTGTTCCCCTGCCGTTTATAAAAAAAATGCGTTATGGCGATGCCAGTGACCCTTTACTGTTACAAGTCATGCCCGTGCATCAAGAGTTTTTGGCTAAAGCAGGGTTTAATAAAGACCCTCTACAAGAGCAGCAAAGCGCGCAGCCTGGGCTGTTACACAAATACCGTTCACGTATTTTACTGATGTTAAAAACAGGTTGTGCGGTAAATTGCCGCTACTGTTTTCGTCGTCACTTTCCTTATCAGGAAAACCAACTGAATAAGCGCTCTTTGCTTGAAGTTGTTGAGTATGTAAAACAACACCCGCAGATCAATGAAGTCATCTTAAGTGGCGGAGACCCTCTAATGGCCAAAGATGATGCCATAGCCTGGTTGCTCGACCAGCTTGAACCACTCAAACAGCTCAAACGTTTACGGATCCACAGCCGTTTACCCGTTGTGTTACCATCACGTATTACCGATACGCTGTGTGAACGTTTGGCAACCAGTCGCCTTAAGGTTATCTTGGTGAACCATATTAATCATGCGAATGAAATTGACGAAACGTTTAGCCAAGCAATGCAAATGCTCAGGCGCGCAAAAGTGACTTTGCTCAATCAAGCCGTGTTATTAAAAGGCATAAACGATACTTCAGGGGCACAAATAGCCCTGAGTGAAGCACTATTTGAAGCGGATATCTTGCCCTATTATTTGCATTTGCTTGATAAAGTGGAAGGTGCCAGTCATTTTGATGTACAAGAAACTCATGCCAGAAGTATTATGGCTCAGATGTTAGAAGCATTACCTGGATTTTTGGTACCAAAGTTGGTGAGAGAAATCGGTGGCAAAACAAGTAAGACACCGATTGATTTACAGCTAGATTAACGAGTAAGAATAACGCACGCGTTAAACGTACACGTTAATATTGTTACCTAAAGTTGCTGTGGTTGATTTTGCGGGACTTTGCGCAGCTGCGCTGGACCCAGCGGCTTCAATCAAAGCAAGTGCTGCTCTCCCGTCTGCTTGCTGTTGCTTTTTAGCTAAAGAAGCGCTGTAAACCTCGCCACTTGAGCCTGCACCAGACATCACAGGCAGGTTATTTCCGGAAATATTCATAAGCGTTACCTGACTTTTTAGATGAATCCAAGTAGACTATCGGCCTTTTTAACAATAACTTTAGGAAAAATATGCAAACTATCATTGAAAAATTGAATGAAAACCTAAAAGTTGTTTATCGTCAATCACTTGATGCTGATAAAAAATTAGACGAATTACAGCGCCAAGGTCATGGCAAATTTAAAGCCCTATTTACCGAAGACGCCGGCTTTACCTTTGAAGCAAAGCGCTTTAAACCTTACGTGTTAGACGTAGCTGCTGACGTTGAAGCCCTATCTAAAGCAGAGCAAATTGACGAGCAGAAATTGGCTTTTGTGGTTAAAAAGTTACAGCACTTACTACAACTGCTAGCGACCTTTAAATAATCAGCTTTCTGATTTAAGACAAAAGGAGCGCGCTACAATGAGCGCGCAACCACACTTTATTCCGATTCGATAGCCGACAAGATGGTTTCTGAAAACCATTCGCTGAGTAAACGTTTTTCATGATAGAAGCTTTCCTCATGGCCGATTCTTGCTCGGTCCATGAAGCTCATATCTTTAAGGTTCACATCCGAGTCCGCTAACAGCTTCATCCCCTTGCCATCTACCAAACTGTAACTGATATCAAGGCGGGGAAAATAGATAGGTTTTACAATACGTAAATCATCTGCGTTAAAACGCACGTCCCCTGCTAAATCAATATCATCAAAAGTGACTTCTAGCTTGTAGCCTTCGGGTAGTTGCTCCGCTAGCTTAGTTATATGCTTTTCAAGTTGAGACGCTATCCTTTTATGATAGCTTCCTCTAGCTTCATTAGAGGGTTTCACATCGCGATAATCTTTAAAGTCTTTGAATGTAACTTGCGCCTCTCCAGCATGAACCGCAAAGGTACTGAAGATGCCCACAATTATTGCTACTAACTTATTCATAGTTAAATCTCCTCAAGTCCTCATTACTATTTTTAAGTAATTTAGCTGAATTCATGCTGACCTGTCTTTTAGGTTTACGCTCTTTTACACTTATTTGCAGCAAACCTCTGCGTATTTACAATGCGCTCATTTATAAATAGCGTCCACATCTATTTTCAGGTAACAAACAGCTAATAGTGCATCCTTTTATTTATACTGACGCTTTTTGTTCAGGCACAGAGAACAATAACGCATATAACACGGGCACAACCCCCAGAGTTAACAAGGTTGAAAATAGTAACCCGCCCATGATACTCAGCGCCATGGGCTCCCACATTTCACCGCCGCCTAGATAAAGCGGTAATAACCCCAACACCGTCGTTGCTGTCGTTAATAAAATTGGCCGCATCCTAGCCTGAGAGGCCATAATAATCGCCCCTACCGGATCGTCAGGGCTACTGTCGAGTTCTGTTTTTATTTTCTCGAGCAAGACAATTGCATTGTTGATCACGATACCTGCCAACGAAATGACTCCCAACAGTGTCATAAAACCAAAGAATGACTGGCCGATAAATAACCCAGCAACCACTCCAATAAATCCTAATGGAATAGTGACTAACACCAACAAAGATTTACGGATCGAGTTAAATTGTGCCACCAGCAAAAGTACAATGATCAACACCGCTATCGGTAACTTCTCTGCGATAGATTGATTGGCTTTACCAGATGATTCAGCTTCCCCGCCCAGTTCGTAGGTATAGCCAAACGGCCAGTTTTTTTGTTGCTCATTTAGCCAAGGCGTTAACTGTGCAAATCCTTCGTTGGCGGTAATACCTTGGACTTGAGCGCCCAGTACGATGGACTTGACTCTATCACGACGGAAAATTTGCGCACTTTCCCATACCACTTTAACATCCGCAACCTGCTGTAAAGGAACTGAATTGCCAGAAGCTTGCGAGTACACAGCCATAGCCTTTAGCTTGGCAATGTCCTGTCTGTCAGCCGCAACAGAGCGTAAAATCACTGGAATGGTATCTTCTTTTTCTCGGTACTGAGTCAGCTCCAAACCACTGAGCCCTGTTTGCAAAGAGGTCGCAATATCTTCACTTGATACCCCAGCACGACGTGCTCTTGCTTGGTCGATATTGATCTCTAGTTTTTTAATGGGCAAGCCCCAGTCATCACTGAACGACTTCAGTCCCGGCGTTTGCTGCATTTTGGCTTTTATCTGCTGAGCAATATCCATCAACTGTGCCTTGTCCTCCCCCATGACGCGAATTTCCACAGGGTTTTCAATCGCAGCACCATTTTCAATCTTACGTTGTTTAAGTAATAAATCAGGATGGTTCTCAAAGCCATAGCGTTCAACCTTGGCCATGAGGTCATCAATCAACTTATACGACGTCACAGAAACTATCATTAACGCGTAATTAGTGCTGTTTGGTTCCGGGTTATGACTGAGTAAAAACCTTGGCCCACCATTGCCAATGTAGCTCACCCATTTGGTCACTCCCTCTGGACGCTGCTCATTAACCTGCAACTCATCTTCTAAAAATTTGTCTAGGTCTTTTACCAGTGCCTCTGTACTTTCTAAGCGCGTTCCTACAGGCAGCTCTAATTCGATTTTAAAATAGGCACGATCCGAGGGGGGAAAAAACAACTTAGGTATAAACTGCAAAGCCTGAATCGCTATAACCAGTAACAAAACACTTGCTCCCACCGCTAGCCAGCGATGTTTCATCAAACTCGTTAAGATGGCGCGATAACTTTTATACCAGCGACTGTTAAATGTCTCTTGTTGCTGCGCCTTCACTTTTACAAATTTCACACACAGCATAGGGATCATCGTCAACGCAAGTAGCCATGAGCACAGCAAGGTAATTGTCACCACTTTAAATAAAGACGCGGTGTACTCCCCTGTCGCTGACTCAGCCAAAAAAATCGGCAAAAATGCGGCCCCAGTGGTGAGTGATGAAACTAGTAGTGGGATCTTTAGCTCTTGCGCAGAGTCAACCGCGGCGTCGATTGCACGCCGCCCTTGCTCCATTTGTACCATGATGTTTTCTGACATAACGATACCATTGTCTACCAACATCCCTAAGGCGATGATAAGCGCCGCCAAAGAAATCTGATCGATACTGATATCAAAAAAAGACATCACCAATATGCCAAATACCATACTCATTGGTATTAAACTGGCAACCACACACCCCGTACGCAGGCCCAACGTAAATAACATCACCACTGTTACTACCAAAATGGCCTGTACAAGGTTGGACACAAAGTCATTGACCTTTTTTTCCACTTCCTGTGGTAAAAAAGACAGCAGCTTAAACTCCACGCCGATTGGGTAAACACCTTCCAAACGCCTAATGCTCTGTTTAACCTGCTTACCCAACTCCAGATTATTACCGCCTTTGCGCATCGAAATGCCTATCGTCAACCCTCGCTCACTCTCGACTCTCACTTTCGGCTGAGGCGGTTCAATATGATCTCGATAAATTTTAGCGATATCAGAGAGTAAAATAACTTGTTCACTACCAGGGATATTTATGATGGTATTGGCAATTTCTGACACCGACTCAAAGTTACCGCTAGGCTCGACCACCAGCGTTTCGTCGTTCACATATAAAGTGCCACCTGGGTTGACGATATTGCGGGCTCTGAGCTGCTCTTTTAAGTTTGCAGCAGACAGTTCTAACGCTGCTAAGCGACTATTTTCAAATTCAATGAATACGCGCTGCTCTTGGGTGCCGTAGATTTCAACTTTTGCCGCCTCTGGTAGGCGCAAGAAGGTATCACGTACTTGTTCTGCCACATCTTGCATCTCACGATAGCTGTAGCCTTCGGCTGTTAGCCCAATCACAATCCCAAACACGTCGCCAAACTCATCATTGACTATGGGCGTTTGGCTGCCGTTTGGTAAATCACCTTCAATACTTTGGATCTTGCGCCGCAGATTATCCCAAATCGGGCGCATATCTTTGTAACTTTCTTTGATGTTAACACTGACGATCGACACGCCAGTTTTGGAGGTACTCTTTACAAAGTCTAGTTCGGGGATTTGTTGAACTACCTTTTCAATCTGATCGGTGACCAACTCTTCTACACGCTGTGGGCTTGCACCAGGAAAATAGGTGACCACTTGAGCGGTGCGAATAATAAATCCAGGATCATAATCTTTCGGCATTTTGTTAAATGCCAAGATACCAAACAGCAACATAGAAGCAAAAATAACCCATGCGGTGCGGTCGTTCTCTAGCGCTAAACGAGTAATATTCACGGCTCGCCTCCACTGAACTTAACCATTTGACCATCATTTACCTTACTCATACCGGCCGATACCACTTGTTCACCAGGTGATAAACCACTGATGATTTGAAATCCGTATTTGGTCATCTCGCCCAGTGTTACGGTGGTTTTGTTGATTTTGCCTTTGCCATCACCCACGCTTTCAACAGTCCAAACATAGTTACCGACATCATCTTTTAGCACGGTGTTAATGGGTAGGTAGATAGCTTGCTGATCGGCTGATACTTCACTGGCGAAAACTCTGGCGGTCATACCCGGTAGAATGTTGTACCCTGAGGGCGGACTCATGGCGAGCGTCACTTCATAGGTATTAGTCACCTCGTTGGCTTTGGTGCTGACCTCCACAAAGGTCAGTGGGAAACGCGCATTTTCAATCGCTGAAAACTCAGCATAAATTTGTTTGGGTACATCTTTTGACACCGTGATCATCATGCTTTCAGGCACATTCACTTTTATATTGACGGTTTTGATGTCTTGCAGTGTTGCGATTGACTGCTTGGCTTGAACTTCTTCAAACTGCTCAATGTGTGTACGCGCCACAACGCCGCTGAACGATGCATGCAACGTGGTGTATTCTAGATTGTTTTTGGCGGTTGCCAGTTTGTTTTTTGCGCTGGCGTATTGTAGTTTGAGCTGGTCGTAATCAGACTGAGAAATGGTGCCGGTTTTAAGTAGCTTTTCTGCGCGACCGAAATCAGCACTGGCTTTATCAAACGATGCTTGCGCCTCATCGAAAGCCAGTTTATAGCTGGTGTCATCCAATACCGCTATAACATCACCTTTGTTTACTTCCTGCCCTTGTTTAACGAGTAGCTTCGTCACCTCCCCTGACACCTTAAACGACAACTCAGCAGTATTCGCCGCATCAACCACGCCAGGAAACTCTTGGACGGGCCCCGCATGAAACAGGCCCACAGTGAGTGTTCTAACAGGGCGTAGCTGTGTTGTCTGATCACTTTCTTGTTCTTTTGGACTACACGCGAGTAGTAAACAACACCCACATAACATCAAGCGCTTCTTAACAAGTCCCATCTTAAGCTCCTAGAAGATATGGCGAGTAACGCCAGTTTTTAACGCAAAGTTAGCTTAATAATAGACCAGATAAGCCAAAGCACTTCAAACGTAGGTAATTAATTTAAAGACAGTTTATGAGCTCAGTACCGATTAACTCAGCAAGTGCGCTGCAAGTCACCATCTGCAACTTGCAGCGTACGCTTAAATACCTTCAACCATAAGGCGGGTATCTGGTAGAGAAGATAAATGGGGTATAGCTAAGTCGGGCCGCTCAACACGGCTAATCGCATTGAGTGCTGCAGCAATCGCGCCTTCTTGCCAGCCCGGTAGAGAAGAGAGTTGATCACCAATGACAAAAAAGTTGGGTTGTGTTTGGCTATGACCCGTATGAATACGACTGCCTTGTGCCAGTGTATTAAAGTGCGTTACCGCATTACCCGCATGCTTATCAACCGCATGCCATTGCGCCCAACCACCTTTAATGTAAGGCACATTTTGCCACGCGATTGCAACCCCGAGCTCTAAACCTTCGCCAAAAGCATTGCCAAATAACTTGGCCCCTGCACGCGCCTTTTTCAACCGCTCGTCAATGGCTAACTTGCCCCATTCATAAGCGACCTCTGAAAAGTTATAAGCTCCGGTTAACACACCTTTTTGGTCGTGATAGTCACACGATGGATACCAGATCTGAACAATTTCATCATCGGTCCAAGAAATGCCGCCGAAAATAGGCACGACACCCACTTCTGAGTCTGGCACCGTCAGTACTTGTTCTTGGCAATGAGGCGGCGTTCTCATATCAACTTGGCTGCCTTGCCATAAATAACGATCCGCTTGCCAGCCAACTTTGGTTGTACAGGCGAGAAATTTCTCTTGATACAGTCCTTTATCATCAAAAAACTGCGCACTATACACCGCATGAAGTGCTTGTTTAAAAGGCTTATCTAGTCCTTTATCCGAATGAACATCCTGTAATGATTCATCAAGGATCTCTTTTAAAAACGGCAGCGCCATGTTCACAAAACAGTAGTCGGCGTAGTACACATCCAACTGCGTAGTGCCTATCTTGCTTACTGAAATCTTATATTGCTGGCAATCATTGTCCCACTCGATATGTTTTACTGGGCTATTCAAATGCACGGTGCCACCGAGTGCTGCAACCTGTCGAGCAAACGCATGTTGCACCTGATCCATCCCACCTACAGGTTGAAACAATGTTGCCTGCCATAAAAAGTCTACAGGTTGGTAGAAGCGAGTTTTGTCCCAAAATTGCGAGTCGAGTAAACTATTAAAACTTAAAGGCTCCGCTGTAACGCCGGCCTGTACACCGGGTAGTTCGGTAAAGCCTGCTCGCGTTTTACCATTTTCCAACCCTGCTTGCCCTGCCGTGGTCACATATTTACCATCTTCACTGAGTTCACCAAAGCTTATCATCAGCTCTTTGAGCTGTTTGGCACGCATTGTGATGTCTTGTGGTGCCACCTGACACTCCGTTGCCTGTATCAGCTGTTCAGCGTTGTCATAGACCAATTGTGCGAGCCAGCCACGAGTATTATGATCTAAACGGCGATACACCAAGGGCATACCGTTAAAGCTGTCTTTCATTTGTACCAGATTTGACTCACTGTTCATCACATAAACCTCTACATCAACCCCAAACTGCTTAAGGTATGAAAGTAAACGCTTATGACTTGATGGAATGCGTCCAGGCCCCGCATTGAGATATGGCTGATTATCACCTAGAGGTTGTTGAAAACGGACCACTTGGGTTTGTCCCGGTTTTGACTGAAATAGCTGACTGTCTTGATCTTCTGTGAGGGTATCACCCGTGCGCAAGCTTAAGCAGCGCCCTCCGGTGCGATTTTGTGCCTCCAGTATGGTCACGTCCATACCCGTTTTTTGTTGTAGCAGCTCATAAGCCGCTGTTAATCCAGACACACCTGCACCGATAATAATGGCCTTTTTGCCAGCAAACTTACCAGCGGTAAGCTTGATTGGCCCAGGGGTGACTTTTAGTTGTTGATTGGTCGCACTATCAAGGGCTGCATGTGCTTTAGCCTTGGGGTGGCTATGTAAAAACTTAGCGCGTGATTGATGGTTATCCATGGTTGCTTCCTCCTAGGAAAATATGACAGAACAGTCCGTCATATCGCCGCTACTTTGCGGGTGCATGTAAAGCTAGCTCAGTAATCCCAAAAAGCGAATTACATAGCCTTACATAGAGCAAAGTGCGCCCAAGAAGGAATATTTCGGTTGATTGTACCTAACGCAACCACTGCCTGACACTTCCGATGCCGTTATCAAGGCTCACCTGTGCCATTGCTCCATTGAACAAGGTTAAATTAGGAGGCAAGTGGCCGATGTCCATGTCATAAATCACTGGAATAGAAAGCTCACTTACCACATCCAGCAAAGCTTGCTGTGAACTGATATCCTTAACGCCTTGTTCCATTTGGGCATTTCGTCCTATCAACAAACCATTAATTTGTGAAAACACCCCTTTAAGCTTCAGGCCCAATAAGGCGCGTTTTAATGCGGTGGAGGTCAACTCAGCGTTCTCTAGATACAACACAATACCATCATCACCATAGCGGTGTTGTAGTACGCTTAGGTCACAATATTCACTCCCAAGTAAATGCTGTAGAGTGTCCAAACAGCCACCGATTAACCGACCTCGGATAGTAGCTTGATTGCTGTATGATGTTGTTTTCCATGCATTTGGCTGTGTGGCATTGAGCACTGTATGAGGATTATCCGCAAATGACTTGCCGTGTAATTGGTAGTGACTTGAGGCACGCTGCGCAAAATCATACCCTCGTTGCGCGTGCATCAGATGAGGAATTGTCGCAGCGGTCAATGCCTCTGATTCATTGCCGATGAGCTGCATTAAATTTGCACAGTGCGCGGTGGACCAGCCTAATCGACTTGTCAGTGCTACAGCCACGGTACTGATATCCGAAAAGCCAAATAGCCACTTGGGCTTGGCCGTTTTTAAACGTTCAAAATCTAATAGCGGCAAAACTTCCATGGCAAACTCTCCACCCCAAGGAGGAGCAATGCCATCAATGCTGTCGTCACACAGAAAAGTCATTAACTCTTGTGCTCTGTGCTGATCTGAAGCACTCACATGCTGGTTATTTTCTTTTAAACATTCACCACTGATGACTTCAAACCCGCTATCACGCAGGTAAGCCAACGAAAGCTCTAGGCGTGGGTGAAAAGCCTCACTGACTCCAGCAGAAAATGCCGTGACAGCAATTTTACTGCCCGCTTTTAAAGCCGTTGGGTAAACTATCCTATCCATACAAATTTATGCTCACTTTCTTTTTGCTGTTATTTCCAGTATTCAATAATTTTGGAAACTTTAGAGCCTTTGAACTCGAAAACCGTTAAATGACTTTCAGGTTTACCTTCATATAATTGCTGACGCTCAACCGAAACCGCATCGTGGCCTACTATCATCGTCACAATCTGGTAGCGTGGTGTTGTATATTGATACTGACCTGCCTTAAGAAACTTCACGTAATTGTTGTATAAATGCTGGCGAGAATAACGGCCACCGTACCCCTGATGAATATACTCAAAGTCCTCGGTAAAGTGCTCAAACAGCACATCTACATCCGTCACTTGTGAGCCTTTCATCAAGATAGCGTTTTGTAAGGTATTCACTTCTTTTATTTTGCGTTCAAGCTGTTGCTTGTTTAGGCTGGCTATATCATCAGCGTAAACGCTCCAGCTGCATACAACCAACATCGCGAAAAGTAGTGGCTTCATGTGTCTTCCCTAATTTTTATTTTTGTTTTAGGTACATTAGCCAATTAACACAATCACTTCAACAAAGGTTTTATGTGCATATCACGCAATAAAATAAAGCTGGGGTATACAACCCAGCTTTATAGCAAGCACTTAGGTATTATTGCTCAACGGCATAATCCACACGGATCACACCATAGCGGACCCAAGAGTCAGCCGAGAAGCTGCCATGTTCGCATGTCAAAACCAACGTGTTGTGTGGATGACCATTGCTGTATGCTTCTGCTATGCCTAAATCTTCGTACACGAATACGTCAACCAAGCCGCCGTCTTTTGACAGCATCATCAGGTGAGTATTTGTCGCGGTACTACCTCTCGTTGCGTTGATAATGCCCACTTTGCACTGCGGACTGACCATTTCGTTTGCAAGGTGGTCAAACACAATACGCTCAATATATTTGCCTGGGTTCACAGGCAAATTACAGGTCATGATTTTACCCTGCGAAACTTCGTAGCTACCTCGGTAGGCGTGTGCAACCGGCGTCGATACATCATCTTCCATGTTGCAATTGGTCGCCGCAGGATAAAATAATGAGGTTGTATTAGGCTCAGGCTGCCATGAAATAGGCTCCTGCGCTGTTGGATCTGCCAACACTTGTATCTCTGTGTCGGTCAGTGCTCTGTGATAGACTCGAATTTCATCCATTTGTCCATTGAGCATATCACCTGAATGAGCCGTTACCCCATTTCTATCAATTACAGCGCCGATTAGCATAAAAGTGCTGGAGTTGTTTAATGTTGCACCTGCGCTGTTATGTGTTGCATCTACAACACCATTGATGTATATCCTCGCTACCGAACCTGTGCGCGTAAGGGTAATATGATGCCACTGATTTGTCGCCAGCTGACTCGCCGTTCTGATACTAAAAGCGCCATTGGCAGCAAACGTGAGCCTGCCACTGTTAATATAAAACTGCCAAGCACGGTTGCTTCCGCCATTCCACTGCCACTGAGTCATCACCCGTGTGTAGGATGCGTTATAAGCGCGAGGATTAATCCAAAAACTAATCGTAAAGTCTTGGTTAGAGAAGTCCCATGCATCACTGTCAGCCACTTTGATGTGCCCATTTGCACCATCAAAACTGAACCCATTGCCAATCACACCTGCACTTGAGGACATACCGCCAACTAAGCTGCCCCAATGTGTGTTCACAGACACATCTTCGGCTTGGTCGCCAAATACAGCCCCAGACCAATACGCCATTAGCTTGTCAGTGCTAACGCTCGCCAAAGCACTTTGAATAAAAAGCAAAAAACTCCCACATAGTAATAGTGTTACCCGCTTCATAAATACATTTCCTTATATGAATAGATTAAATACTGCCTTAAAAAGGCAGCTAAGTTGCGTTCAAAAATGAACACTCCACATACTACGCATTAATGCGTCCTGTTTTATAGCTTTTCACATTTATTGTGTGAATTGTAAGTCGTCATTTGCCATAGCTCAGGCTTAATTTTGGCAATTACCCATTTTTCTATCGGTGACTGGCATTTTAGATTTGCGCTAAACTCTTAAGAAAAGCGCCTTGATTTATTTATAATTTTTAGCGGTTCACTCTTCATTACTGTTAACCTCGCGCGCTCGCAACACAATATCACTGACGTACATAATAAAGTCATCAGCACTTTGCGTGTCAATTGAATACTCACAGGGCGAACACGTTATATTGTTCTCATCAAGGTATTCTTTTGATACGCGCAATGTATAGCGTCCACGCTTGATTTTATCGATGATATAAAAGCCATCTTTCTCCGTGTAAGCCACTCTAACAGGCGCACTTTTTGAGTCGAGATCAACAAGCTCCAAAGCAACATAGCCAGTATGACGGCTCGCTTGTCCCGTTTTATCTAGCAAAATTATTTCCCCTTCCGCTTCATAAAACAACTGTAATGGGATAGCGACATCTACTCGACCGCCTGGATGAGATTCGACTTGAATTGATGGGTAAAGCGGAATTAAGAATGGGTTATCGACTTGCTCCGAGTTTACTTGAAATAAAGATGGGTCATACGCGTCCACCCCAAACAGATGAGAACGCTCATCAATTTCTATATCTGCTGTAACGCTTGATCTCGCTTCTAACCTGACGCCTGGAATGGTTTGTTCATTGAGCTCTTCATCCCACTTGCCATTATAATTTCCATCCAAAAATGCCCAGTTTTTTATCGTAGCACCATTGCGATATGAACGACTATTGAGGGTTTCAAACGGCGCTTTCGCATTAAATGAAAAGGCGATATTCAACCCCACTATGAGTGGTTGACTTTCTGATTTTGAGATTGAAAAACTACTAGAGAGCTTCCCCCACGATTTAGATAAACGCATATAGGTAGCAACTTTAGATTGTCTCGTAGAGTAAGAGGTTGACGCGGAAAAGCTATAACCATTGATGAGTTTTGAATAACTCAACGATAGGTAATCTTGATGTTGCTGTTGAAATTCTCTGGTCAGTGACAAGTTGACCGCTCCCCATGTACCACTTGCCGATGTTACTAAAGTTACTCTATCGGCACTTTGACTGACAATTTTCTTATCCCAAGTCAGCAAAAAGCTTTTATCTACATCACTCAGCCCTAACTGAGAAATCACTGATTTCTCAGTTACCCCCATACCTGAAGAGTAAGAATACACAGATTGAAAGCGTCGCTTGTCATCAGTGAAGTAGTACCCTAACGTTTTCCTATTTTGTATATTGTCGTAAGCCTTGCTACGCGCTATTTGAAGGTCTAGTGAATGAGCTGAATTGACAACCCACTTGAGCCGGTTTTCATGTAACCATGCGTCAGCAAAGCCAATTTTACTCGACAGCTCAGAGCCATCCTGACTGATAAACTCATAGTCAACAAATGGGACATTATAAGTACCTGAACTAGTTTTATGCCATTCTACGCCCCCTCTAACAAGCTGTTCTTCATCAAACACATAACTGCTGCCAATCATGGCAAAGCGGTCATCGCGCGTTGAACGCGTTTTGTTTAACACATAGGCCCCTGCATCCATGTACACAAATTCAGGGGACCATTGCCCGACTTTTAAGCCTTTCCAAGTCGGCTTTTTAATTTCTTGGCGCGTTGTTTTGCCATCAGGAGCGATAATTTTAATGAAGTATGACGTTTCAGAGCGCCTAAAATCCAGCTTACCTAATTCGTAATAACCACTTTCATCTGCCACAGTAAAGTCCACCAAATAGTCCCCTTGGTGTAATTCTATTTCACTGCCAGGAAGGGTATATCCATTGACATTATCTCTGAGCTTTTGGCTACGTCGCGCATCTTGTCCAATGTAAAAACCTAAACCAGATGACACTGTTGGAATAAACGCTGACTGCGGTATTTTTATATCACCAAACTCGTAACTCATCGGCGTTAATCCAACATCTAATTTGCGCGCAAAGATGGCACGACCATGTGGCTTTTGGTTGCTACTGGTACTTATTTGAATACTGCCTTGATGAAAAAGAAAGTCGCCCGTTGCTTGCGCATACATAGCTTGTTCTAGTTTGTCTTTATTTTTTATCCCTAGGTTTATATCCAGATTAGGCGGCGTAAAAATTTCGTATCTATCACTTTTAACCAATACTTCTTTTTGTCGCTCTTTAATTGCTTCAATTAAGTTTTTACGTTGCTCACGTATAATTTCCTGAGTCTTGGGGTGTTTACCGTCGGTAAAGATGGAGAGCCATTGCTTCGCGTGATTAAATTCATATTCTAAAGGAAAATAAGTAAGCACATTGATATTCAAATACACATCGTCTTCATCCACGAGGAATGCTTGGGCCTCTAAATTCAGTGAAATGGTTTGCCCCCAAAAGTCACCACTCAACAGGCGTGCATCACTGTCTAATTTGAGCGTACAAGCTAAGTGCTCATTAAAGCTTGTTAAGGCAAGATAAAAGTCTCTGTAATCGCGCGTCACTAGCTCAAGCTCAGAAGATATAATGCGATTATCAATTTTGAAGTCGGCAAAAATATAATCTAGGTAATCTTGTGCTGCAACCACAAAGGTAGCACTGAGCAACAGTGCGGCACAAAAAAGTCTGACTATTCTAAAAATCACGTTCGCGTTAGAAAAGATTGGGAATGAGTTGATTAAAAGCGCTAGTGGAGTGGGCTCCACTAGCAATGACTATTTATTGATATGCGGCAACAAAGTCGTAAGTAAACTGTTTAGCGCCAGCACCTTGTAATGCAGCATCTTTATCAGTTAGTCTGATTTGACCTAAGAAATTTACCACCAATTCACCTTCATTATTTAGTTTGCCGTTTCTAAGCGCTGAATCATGAATAACGAAGCTCAGACCATCAACAATTTGCTCAGGTGCAGATGCATGCCATGTTATATCGGCATAAGGTACACCTTGAAGTGTAAATAATGCCGACTGACCTTCTGTCGCTCTAAAGCAAAGTGATTGTTCAGGCGTTGTAATCACATTTGGTTGTAGATAGTGCGCATTACAGATGGCACCAACATCCGTCGCACGGTTTACAGTAAGAGGTGGGAATTTTAATAGCTGGGTTTCTTCATAACCCAATTGAATTTCCTCAACCTGTAAATTGACGTCAATTGTGTATTCCTGCGCACACGCTAAACCTGACAAAGTAAGTAATGAAGCAGTCATGAGTAGTTTTTTCATTTTGATTCCTTTTTTAATGTTTTGGTGTTTTTGTGTTATTGATATGCCACAGACACATCGTAGAAAAACTGGTAAGCATTCGTTTGTGCAGCACTTTTGTCAACCAAGGTAATAACGCCACCCGCAAAAAATATCGCTTCCCCTTTCAAATCTAAAGTCAGTGGTTTAAGTACAGGTTGCGCACTCGAATTGGTTGAAAATCTTAGCCCGCTGATGGTCTGATCAGCCGTATGGGTTACTGTCACCGCCCCATTTGGCGCACCAGAAATTTTGAATTCCCCCATGCGGCCAATTTGGCCAGGGCAAAGAGACGTTTCATTAGTACCCGAGTTGACAACTCCGTAGACTTCACATTTCGCGCCATTTTTGGTTGCGTTATCGGCAATCAAATCGGGAAACTCCATTGATTTGCGCTCAGTGATTTCTAACGGGGTACTTTGCGTTTCAAAGTTAACATTGATGCCAAACTCTCTGGCGCTCACGTTCTTTACTACCATCAAAGCTAAAAATACAAGTGATATTATTTTTCTCATGCTACTCACATCCGTATTGTCTAAGCACATTAAATATTTGATTGAAATTGAATCTCATTGCCTTGTTCAAGGCTTTCAAATACAACCGATAAAGGCTGTTTTGACTCATCCGCAGAAATGGTCGTATTAAAAGTTCTTCGCTGTAGCTCTGGGTAAATACTCACCTGATTAACACGATATAGCTCTTTTCCGTTCATATCTTTGACAACCAAGTTGCCACTATATGAGCCTAAGCCTTCACGTTTAAACGTCAGTGATAATGCTTTTGTGTTTTTGTCTACAAAGTGCTTCTCCAGCACAACGCTAGCCTTTTCTTCATCTGGGTAATTGCGCACAAACACAGGGATCACATACTTGATGTTAGGCTGAATAAAAACGCCCGCTACTTGCTTCGCTACTTCTGTTTTTATTGCCTCGATGAGTAGATGTGAGCGAAACTCACCACGCTCTTTTACCCCTTTTTTGATCAATTTGATACGTGCGAAGCTGTTTGGTGGAATATCTCGCACAATCCTTGGACCTACACGTAAATACTCTTTCGCTGAATAGGTATATTCCTCTACAGGTACTAAGTTACCCTCTTGATTCATTTCCATTTCAGTCAACAAGATCCTATAACTTTGTAACCTGTTAGATTCGTTATAAATCTTTAATTCCGCTCTGCGATCATCTTGCTCAAAAACAATACGCGATTTATTTAGTTTGAAGTTATTTGCATTTGCGTTTGGAATAGCCGCAAAAAAAAGAATAATGAAAGTAACAAAACAGACATTCAAAACAAGTTTCACTCAATTAGCTCCATATAACTGTTTTTGAAAATTGGATAAATTCAGATGTACTATTTATAAAAATATATCTGATAGCGGTACGGACAGTGTACCCTAATTGAACAAAAGTGCGAGTACCCTAAAGGGTAAAATTGCATCACTTTGCGCCACATCATAATTTTTAATAATAATTTCAACACGATAACTTTCTCATCATTGTTGAGTTTATCAAACCAATACTTTTACCCCCTCCACGTTATTCCCGTAAAATGATGGCGCTTGAGCAAATTTCAGACACAAAAAAACCCTAACATCAATGTGTTAGGGTTTTCCTAAAAAGCGATTTGGACCTATTTTACTACATCATGCCGCCCATATAGAGCTTAAATCTTTGTTTTAATTACACTATTAACATGGGAAAAAGTGACGATACCCACTTTATACCCCTAGAGTGAAATAAAGGATAAATTTATTTATTTTCAAATAGTTACCCACATCTCGACTCATTAAGTATCATACTTACTCAAAAGGTGCTCATTTACTTTACGCTATGAACCGTTCTTATTTATGGCATTACAATACCTCTATGTCTGCCTGCATTTTTTGAGCCCCCCTACACGTGCACTTCAACCGCATCTCTGCCTTTTTGTTTGGCTCTATACAGGTAGTTGTCAGCCAGTTGCAGAAGCTTTTCGCCTTTGATGCCTTGGTTTGGTGTAGCAACAGCGCAACCAATACTGATTGTTAAAATGCCAAAGGGTGACTTTTCGTGTGGAATAGCCAGTTCTCGCACTTTTTTGTTGAGCATTTTGGCTACGTGAGCAACTCCGTTGTGATCTGTATCAGCAAGTAACCCTAAAAACTCTTCGCCGCCATATCTAAATAACAGATCAGATGGGCGGTGCAAGTTATCTGCTATAGTTTGTGCTACAAGCCTTAAAACCTCATCGCCCTTTAAATGGCCGTAAGTATCGTTATATAGTTTGAACCAATCTACATCTATCATTAAAGCACCTGTCGGTAGCTTATTTCGCTCGCCCAATTGCAAATATTTTGGTAACAGTTGAGCTAGAAGGTTTCTGTTATTAACGCCAGTTAACCCATCAATGTATGAAAGGCGCTGTAGCGCTTCTGTTTGGTGTTTATAATTTAAGTGTATTTTTACGCGATTTCGTAATGTTATTCCGTTTATTGGCTTTGCGATAAAATCAGAGCATCCCGCATCCCAGCACTTATTTTGTGCCGTTTCGTCCTCACTAGAAGTAACCATGATGATGGGGATATGCTGAGTGTCTCGATTTCGTTTAAGCGCTTGGCAAGCCTGTAACCCAGACATGTGTGGAAGCACGAGATCCATCAAAATCAAATCAGGCGGTGTCGCTTCACAATGAGCAAGCGCTGCTTCGGCACTATCTACCACCATCACGTTAAACAAGGTGTTTAAACAGCTCTCCATTAGCGTGCGGTTGACTGGCTCATCATCAACAATTAACACGCGAGAATCTTTAGGGTGCTTTATTATCGGGCTGCCAAGATAAGTCACTTATTTTTACCTGTATAGAGTGATTGTTGCCACACAAACTAGAACCTTTGATATATGCAGCTAGAATAAAGTTAGTATAGCTTAGAGTTATGTCACTAATAACTTATTCTAGGATGGTAGCAGAGCGTGTTTAACGATGAGATTCATATCCGAAACGGAGTTTAAGCCGCGCGTACTTGTGGTGGATGACGAACCAATTAACTTGGTTGTGCTAGCGGAGGTTTTAAAAGACTGTGCTCAGGTAGACACATGCCCAAGTGCAAAAGAAGCCATTACGCTCGCTCAGCAAAACAGTTATCACATAGTATTGCTTGATATTGATATGCCCGAACTTAACGGCATTGAAGTATGTAGAGCACTCAAGTCATCTGAACGCACAGCGCATAGCGCTGTGATTTTTGTGACATCTCATAAAGATACAGAGATTGAATACCAAGCACTAACGGTGGGTGGCATAGACTTTTTACGCAAACCCGTTGATGCACGTTTGTGTCAGCTTAGAGTGCAAAACCACCTAAAGTTAAAACGCCAAGAGGCGATTATTGCCAGCGCGCAAAGAGACATTGATGACTTAGTTAAGCAATTATCGGCATACATTTCTTACTGGGATTGTCAGTTAGTCTGTCAGTTTTGTAATGACTTTGATGGTAGTTGGTTTGAAAAAGCAGCCAGAGATGTTGAGGGGTTAGCTATTGATGAAGGGCTACCGCTCATCTTGGCGCAATCGATAAAAGCACACATTGAATATGCCCAACCTGAGCTGACCTATGTTCTGGACATTACCTCATTAGAGCTGGTCATTCAGTACGTTCAAGTGTGTATCACAAAGCGCTGTGTTCAAAATGAAGTTTCTGGTTATTTAGTGACTTTAACGGATGTTTCTCAAGTCAAGGCGGCAGAGCTTGCACTGGACATGGAACGAGAAAGGCTGCTAGTCACCCTCAACTCAATTGGTGATGCGGTCATTGCGACCGACACCAATGAATGCGTGACCTTTATGAATCCAATTGCTGAGCGGTTAACTGGGTGGAACTTAGATGATGCAAAAGGTAAGAGCATTGATACGGTCATGGATTTGGCTGACGCAACCACAAAACAAAAAAGCTTTAACCCCATCACCTTAGCCTTACAAGAAAATAGAATCGTGGCGATGGCTTTGAATAGCCAGCTGACGAGCATAAACGGCCAACTTTATCGCGTCGAAGACTCAGCGGCACCGATTAGAAATAACAACAAAGAAGTGATAGGGGCAATTATAGTATTTCGCGATGTCAGTGAAACCATTGCACTTTCTGTGAAAATGAGTCATTTAGCCAATTATGACCAACTCACTAATTTACCCAACCGTATCCTATTACACGACAGAATAACCCAAGCATGTCGAGCGCTTACAACACAAATAGCGGTATATTTAATAGATATAGACCAATTCAAGTATATAAATGATAGCCTCGGACATTATCAGGGAGATGCGATTATTAAGCAGGTTGCCAAAAGGCTTGAGTCTATAACAGAACCAAACGCCACATTAGCCAGAGTTGGCGGAGATGAGTTTGTGTTGCTCATACCTAACGCAGCATCAAGTGCGTACGTTGACTCTGTTGGTGTGAAAATAATCGAAGTGATGAGCATTCCTTTTAACACGCCCTCAGAAGAGGTGACGCTTACCGTGAGCATTGGCATTAGCTTGATGCCAAACGATGCGACAACCGCTGAACAATTAATGACCCATGCCGATGCTGCAATGTATAAAGCAAAGGAGCGAGGCCATAATCTGTACTCGTTTTATTCTGAAGATATAGACAAATCGCTCAATGACAGGCACGAGATGCTGCGCTTAATACGAAAAGCAATTGACCACGAAGACATTGACGTGTTTTACCAACCCAAGTTCGAGCTAAGTACAGATAGGCTAATAGGCGCAGAGGCTCTAGTAAGACTAAAAAATGATAACGGAGAGTTCATTTCACCTATGTCATTTATCCCGCTTGCAGAAGAAACCGGTCTGATTAATGAGCTGGGTTACCTGATTTTACTTAAAAGCTGTAGAGCGGCAAAGCTATGGGCAGAAAAAGGCTATCCAATCACTATTGCCGTTAACATCGCGGCTAAGCAGTTCTCGGACGCCAGCTTTTTTGAAAAGGTGATGAACGCACTAGAAAACTCTGGATTAAAAAGCCGATTTTTGGAGCTAGAAGTGACAGAAAGTGCCTTGCTACACGACTTTGATGAAACCAACGCCATTTTGTCGAAACTGTCAGAGTTAGGGTTGTCTATTGCAATTGATGACTTCGGCACGGGTTACTCTAGTTTGTCTTATCTCAAGCAGTTACCAGTAGATGTACTTAAAATTGACCAATCTTTTGTACGTGACATGCTGTCTGATTCGCAAAGCTTGGATATTGTCAAAGCAATCGTACAACTGGCACGGTCTTTAGAGCTAGAGATAGTTGGCGAAGGCATCGAAGAGCAAGCGCACAAAAACAAATTAATAGAGCTAGACTGCCATTTAGGTCAGGGTTATTTATTTAGCAAACCCCTTCCTGAGCGTGAGTTTGAGGCTTTGTTACTCACTACCAATAAATCTAATTAAAGCCGGTAATAGTAAGTGCAGAGCAAGGAGCAGAATATATGAAACGATCAGTTTTTAATAAACTAGTGACACCAATCAGTATTGTGTTCACACTCGCAATAAGTGTGCTTATCTACTTTACTGACCAAAGAATAAAAACAAACGCCCTTGAACAGGTATCGGATGAACTTCAGTTTACTTTGCTATCGGCTAAACAAAAAGTTAATGATGGCATTGATGCGCGACGAAAAGACATCCAATTTTTATATGCCACTCCCCCCATATCAGGACTTGCACGAGCATCTAACAATGATGGTTTTGACCCCAAAGACAATACAACCACAGAGCAATGGAAGATTAGATTAGAAACCATTTTTGTTTCAATGCTAAAAAACCACCCAGAGTTGGATCAGTTACGAGTGATAAATGCACAAGGGATGGAAATTATCCGCGTAGACCGTCTTTCGGGGCGCATAGAAGTGTATGGCGGTAACCTGTTACAAGATAAATCACAATCGAGTTACATGAAAACTAGCGCTAAATTAAAGCGTAATCAGTTATATATTTCTCCTATTAGTTTAAATAAAGAGCATGGCGAATTTGAGTTTCCTTATCGATTAGCTCAGCGATTTGTTAAACCTATCTTTGATGACAATAATGCCTTGTTTGGCTTTTTAGTCATGAATGTAAACCCAAAGGGGCTACTCTCTGAACTGAATATGGGTAATAAAGACACCAGCAAAATCATTATTTTAAATCAACAACGACAAATTATTTGGCACCCTGAAGAGCAATTTCGCTTTTCAGCTGACTTGCAACCCGAACTGGTGTGGCCTCATATGGTTCATGTGGGTATCAGCCCTTCAGAGGCCTTTGAATTGAGTTGGCAAGGTGAGGCGATATTCGCAAAGGCTGTTGAGGTCCCGCTTACTAAGGGCGCGGCTAGCCAGTCTCTCATTGCAATATCTTACGCTCCCGAACAAACCTACAACCAGCTAGTCTATGATAACCGCTTATCAACGTATGCGTTGATTGTTATTGTTTTAACGTTAGTGGCCATTTTCATCGTTGTTTTAAGCTTCCAGTACTATAACAAGAATAAGTTAGCGGAAAGCCGTTCGGTGTTTTCAGCAATTGTGAACGGGTCATTAGATGTGATTATAGCGCTTGATTCGAGCGGGCAAATCATGACGTGGAATAGAGCTGCAAGTAAGCTATTTGGTGTGTCTGAAGACTATGTGGTGGGCAATAAGCTTAATCATATTATCGGGGACAAATTAAGCGATTTGCCACAAAAATTACTCCATGTTCTTGAATCTGGAGCATCGATTCAAGAAGAGGTCGACATAGAGATAGACAACGAACACCGCAGTTACAATATGGTTGTTTCTCCTGCAAAAGAGGCTGACTTGACGGGCACACCCAAACTCATTGGCGTTGCATTGATACTGCAAGACATCACACAAGAGCGTATCGCGCAAGAAAAAGTCGTCAGTATTAACGCGTCATTAGAAAAGCAAATCCAAGAGCGCACCTCTGAATTAGCCCAAGCACATAAGCAGGCACTTAAAGCCAGTGACGTGAAAAGCGCCTTTGTATCTAACATCAGCCATGAAATGAGAACACCACTCAATGGTATCTCTGGTATGTTAAGCCTCATTAACCGTGAAGCCCTCAGTAAAAAGCAACAACAGTATATGAAAATGGCGCAAAGTAGCGCTGAAAGCCTTGCCACTTTGGTCAACGATATACTTGATTTATCTAAGATTGAAGCTGGCAAGCTAGAAATAGACAACAAACCATTTGACCTACTCGGGTTACTTGAAAATGTCATGGCGTCTTTGGCTGTGAGAGCATTTGATAGTTCAACTGAGCTGATTTTAGACATCGAAAAATTACAACACCGAGTTGTGGACGGTGACGCTTTGAGGCTCAATCAAATCCTGTTTAATCTCATAGGTAACGCCATTAAATTCACAGAAAATGGCAATGTCACGCTACAAGCAAGTAGTTACGCTATAGACGATGACCAAGTTGAAGTACGCATCGACGTTATCGATACCGGAATTGGCATAGCAAAAGAAAACTTCGACAAAATCTTTTCAAAGTTTGATCAAGAAACGTCAGGAACATCACAAAAGTACGGTGGTACAGGGTTAGGGTTATCAATCTCTAAACAGTTAGCCGAGCTAATGAATGGCGATATTACATTTGGGTCTGAAAAGGGCGTGGGAAGTACATTTACGTTGCAGCTAAAGTATGAAAAAAACAGCTGCCAAGCATTATCAGTACCTAAAATACTCGCTGAAAAAAACGTTATATTTGCTTGTGAAAACGAAGTGGTATGTAAAAGTGCCTTAGCTATCTTAAAAAGGTTAGGCGCCAGTGAAGTACAAATACACCATCAAGCCAATGAGGATTTAAAAAGTGCATTAGTTGGTCATTCATGTGACTGGCTGATAATCGACAACAACATACCTAACTTATCTCATTGGTTTGAACAATGGCAACAATATCCACAAGGTAGCTGTAAAGTCGCGCTCATGAAGGCACCCGCCTCAAATAATATTGAAATCGACTATGAGCCAGCCATCTTGATTGACAAGCCAATCACCCTTTCAGAGTTGAGCAATAAGCTACAGTCTTCAAGCTCAAGTGCAAGTACGTCAACCTCAGCTTTAACGGCCACAAACAGCTCAATAGAGCTTCTAGACGCAAGTTTAGAGCGCATTCACGGGCTCAATATTCTAGCGGTTGATGACAACGACATTAATCTCGAAGTGTTAAAAGGCTTTTTAGCGCCACTTGAGATAAATATTACCACGGCGAAAGATGGCTTACAGGCAATCGCTACACTCAAAGAGCATGCTTCTGAGCTTGATATAGTGCTCATGGATTGCTCCATGCCAAACATGGATGGTTACGAAGCAACAAAGTCAATCAGACGCGGAGATGCTGGTAAACGTTATGTAGATATTCCCATTATTGCAATGACTGCCAATGCAATGTCGGGCGAAAAAGACAAGTGTGTAGCGGCTGGCATGAGCGATTACATCGCTAAACCAATGACAATCAACACGCTTACCCAAGCGATAACAAAGTATGCTCCCGACAATAACAAAAATGCCAAATCTCCCCCTGAGCGTGTAAATACTGATAGCAATGGTAAACCTAGCTCCCCGAGTGAAAAAGATGACAGGTTAGAAAAAGATGCTGATGTTTGGGATATAGAAAATGTACTGTCTCGACTGATGGGAGATAAAAAGCTACATAATCAGCTTGTGAAAATGTTCTTAGACTCTTTGCCTGAGCGAATAGAGGAAATTCAATCAGCAGTTGAACAGCAAAGCCTGAACGATATTCGCATTACAAGCCACAGGCTTCGAGGTGCAGCAGGTGATGTTGGCGCAATAGGTATTGGGCGAGTTTGTGCTGAGCTAGAGAAGGCCGCGATTAACGATGATTTGGAAGGCTGCAAGCGTCTGCACAAGCAATTTTTAGAGCAAGTAGAGGCATTGAGCAAAACAGCCAAGTTTGAACAATGGAAACTGGATGCTGTAGTTAATTAGCCTATCGCCACGCGTATTCAGATAGATAATAATAGACGCCACGATATAAGTGGCGCTCTAGTCAAGCTGGTATCGCTAAAGAAATCCTCCCTAAAAGTTCAGTGGATACATATACCCACTTCTCTTAGCATGAGGCATTAAAAGAAAGTAACGCAAAACTTTGCTGCCCACTTTTACGCTCTAAAGACAACACATGGGCGTTAAATCGATACCCCACTTTATACCCCTTAAATAATGACGCTTGAGCAAATTTCAGACACAAAAAAACCCTAACATCAAACTGTTAGGGTTTTTATAAAAAGCGATTTGGACCGATTTTTACTACATCATGCCGCCCATGCCACCCATACCGCCCATGCCGCCCATATCTGGAGCGGCTGGCTCATCTTTAGGTAGTTCAGCAACCATTGCTTCAGTAGTGATCATTAGACCTGCTACAGATGCTGCAAATTGTAGTGCAGAGCGCGTTACTTTAGTTGGGTCTAGGATACCCATCTCGATCATGTCGTTGTATTCGCCGTTTGCAGCGTTGTAACCATAGTTACCTTCACCTGCTTTAACGTTGTTTACAACGACTGATGCTTCGTCACCTGCGTTTGATACGATTTGACGAAGTGGCGCTTCCATCGCACGAAGTGCTACTTTAATACCGTGGTTTTGGTCTTCGTTGTCACCTAATAAGTCAACAAGCTTGTTTGCCACACGTACAAGTGCAACACCACCACCCGGTACTACGCCTTCTTCAACCGCTGCGCGAGTTGCATGTAGTGCATCTTCAACGCGGTCTTTTTTCTCTTTCATTTCAACTTCTGTTGCAGCGCCTACTTTGATAACAGCTACACCGCCTGCAAGTTTAGCCATGCGCTCTTGTAGCTTCTCTTTGTCGTAGTCTGAAGTAGCTTCTTCGATTTGTGCTTTGATTTGTGCAACACGGCCGTCAATGCCTTCTTGCTCACCAGCACCATCGATGATAGTTGTATCGTCTTTGGTGATCACAACGCGCTTAGCTGTACCTAAGTCTTCAGCAGTTGCTTTTTCAAGCTCTAGGCCGATTTCTTCAGAGATAACCGTACCGCCAGTTAGAATTGCGATATCTTGTAGCATCGCTTTACGACGGTCGCCAAAACCAGGTGCCTTAACCGCAGCAACTTTAACGATACCACGCATGTTGTTCACAACGAGTGTTGCCAGTGCTTCACCTTCTAGGTCTTCAGCAATGATAAGGAGTGGCTTGCTGGTTTTTGCAACCGCTTCTAACGTCGGTAGTAACTCACGAATGTTAGAGATTTTCTTATCAACTAATAGGATGTGTGGGTTATCTAGCTCAACCGCACCTTTTTCAGCATTGTTGATGAAATAAGGTGATAGGTAACCGCGGTCAAACTGCATACCTTCAACAACGTCTAATTCGTTTTCTAGCGACTGACCTTCTTCTACTGTGATAACACCAGACTCACGGCCTACTTTTTCCATTGCGTTTGCAATGATGTCACCGATCTCAACGTCTGAGTTTGCAGAAATTGTACCTACTTGAGCAATCGCTTTAGTGTCTGCACATGGAACCGATAGTTCTTTAAGCTCAGCAACTGCCGCCGCTACCGCTTTGTCGATACCACGCTTAAGGTCCATTGGGTTCATGCCTGCGGCAACCGCTTTTAGACCTTCGTTTACGATAGACTGTGCTAGTACTGTCGCAGTTGTTGTACCGTCACCCGCTGCATCGTTTGCTTTAGATGCAACTTCTTTAACCATTTGTGCGCCCATGTTCTCAAACTTGTCTTCAAGTTCGATCTCTTTAGCCACTGAAACACCATCTTTGGTGATAACCGGTGCGCCAAATGATTTGTCTAAAACGACGTTACGACCTTTAGGACCAAGAGTAACACGTACTGCGTTTGCTAAAATGTTTACACCCGCTAGCATCTTAGTGCGAGCATCGTTTGCAAATAAAACTTCTTTTGCTGCCATGATATAAATTCCTATTAAATTTGGTTAATTTGAAAAGTGAAAAGTAGGATTAGCCTACAATGCCCAAAATGTTATCTTCACGCATGATCAGGTACTCTTGACCTTCGATCTTTTCAGTTTTTTCAACATAAGAGCCAAATAGCACGGTATCGCCTGCTTTTACTTCAAGCGCTCTTACTTCACCATTGTCTAGCACGCGGCCATTACCTACAGCGATAACTTCACCACGAGTTGACTTTTCTGCGGCAGAGCCAGTTAATACAATACCGCCAGCAGATTTTGTTTCTTCTTCAAGACGCTTGATGATTACGCGATCATGTAAAGGACGAATGTTCATTTGTTATGTTCTCCTAACAGTTTCTGAACAACTACAGAAAAATTCTTTAAAACTAAGTTGCCATCATTTATGGGGATGGCACTTTTAAAACCCAAGTCAAAAAACTAAAATTTTTTAATCTTTTCGCTCGTACTCACCTTCAATGGTGTTCGATGAGTGATGGGAAGGCTGCTTTGAGCTTTGTTCGTTATGCTCAAAGGGCTGTGCCTGCTCATGCTCAGAGTAAGCATGTTGCGACTGCTGCATCGTCGTGTGCATTTTAACGGTCATCTGCTTCATCAATGCACCCGCCAGTTTTGAGCGAATGGCGGGCGTTAATAACATAAAGCCAAGTGCATCGGTCATGATCCCTGGTGTCATCAGTAATACACCAGCGATTATCACACACAACCCTGTAAACAGTTCGCTGGCCGGCATCTGACCACGCGCCATTTGACCTTGTACATTACTATATGCGCTCAGGCCTTGTTGTTTTACCAGCTTTGCACCAAGAATTGCGGTTAAGATCACCAACGCAATCGTCGCAAATCCTCCGATGATGTCACTCACTTGAATAAGCAGCGCAATTTCAATGATCGGCACCACAATAAACAGTACAAATAAAATCCGAAACATACTTTCTCCTAAATTAATGAAACTTAAATATGGGTGACTCGGTCTCATTTCAAGCACAAACGACCCCACACGGCTAAGTTAGGTATTTTTGCTTTCATCTATAGACACTTGGGATAGCTGATAGTTTGAGCTACTATGGCGAAAGTTCATATTTTTGTTGAAAGGAATTGAGCATGGCTCCCCATTACAAACTGGTTTTGACCACCTGTGAAAACCAAGATGACGCTCACCAACTTGCCAAACAGCTGATTGCTCAAAAGTTGGCTGCCTGTGTGAATATTTTGCCAGGCGTCGAGTCGGTGTATATGTGGCAGAACGAGGTTGTGCAACAAACCGAAACTAAACTGTTTATAAAAACCAAAGCAGACAAAATAAGTAAAATGATCCAAGTCATTAAAGAGTTGCACAGCTATGAGGTACCGGAAATTCAGGTACTAGATGTCAGCGCGGGGAATCTTGCTTATTTTCACTGGATGGACGAGGTATTGAATTAATGCGCGCGCTGTTATTTGTTTTTTCACTTTTGTGGCTGTTACCAGCACAGGCCAACAATGATGTTCTCAATAGCTTGCTGGCCCCAAAACAAGATACCTTCTTGCCGGTCAATGAGGCATTTAAATTCGATTTTGATCAGCAGGGCAATATTTTGTTCACTGGTTGGGATATTGCACCGGGCTATTACCTCTATAAAAAGAAGCTTGAGATAATCGCAAAAAATGCCGACATCAAAGTGGGAGAATATGCCGAAGGGGTAGAAATAGAGGATGAATTTTTTGGTAAAACCCAAGTGTATTTTGATTCGTTCTCTGTGGTGTCAAAGCTTAGCAATATTGGCGACGATGCGGTGGTAAAAATCCGCTATCAAGGCTGTGCCGAAGCTGGATTATGTTACCCCCCTGAAGTCATCACGATTCCCTTATCTCCTCTAGCGATGGCTAATGGCAGCACAGCAAGCGTCGATAGCGCAGCCACAACACCTCTAGTCGCAGAGCAAACGCCATCCTCAGACAACGAGTTATCATTTACCGAGCGCCTTGCCAGCCAAAGTTTGATGGCGAATTTAGCCATTTTCTTTATGGTGGGTGTGGGTCTTGCGTTTACCCCGTGTGTTTTTCCTATGTTCCCTATCCTTTCTAGTCTCATCGCTGGACAAAAAGGATTATCGACCAAGCGGGCTTTTACTTTGTCATTTGTATATGTACAAGGCATGGCGGTAACTTATGCATTGCTTGGGCTTGTTGTAGCCGCTTTAGGCGGGCAAGTACAAGGTTACCTGCAACACCCTGCGGTATTGATTAGCTTTAGTTTACTGTTTGTATTGCTGGCGATGGCCATGTTTGGTTGGTATGAAATTAAACTGCCCAGCGGCATGATGAATCGCCTCACGGCTATCAGCAATCAACAACAAGGTGGTAACTATCTGGGCGTGTTTTCTATGGGCGTGCTATCAGGTTTAATCGCATCACCATGTACCACTGCACCGCTGTCAGCCGCTTTGCTTTATGTTGCTCAAAGTGGTGACTATTTTATCGGTGGCATTACGCTCTACGCGCTCAGCTTAGGCATGGGTTTACCACTATTACTATTAGGTACGTCCGGTGGCAAGTTGCTACCCAAAGCAGGCGCATGGATGGAACAGGTAAAAACGCTGTTTGGTTTCATTATGCTCGTGGTGCCACTGATACTGCTAGAGCGCATTGTTGAATTTGACATTATCTTATGGCTTGCCAGCGGTTTGATGCTTGCGACGGCTCTTTATTTACATCACTGGCAAAGCCAACAAAGCAGTGGGGTGTTAAAAACCTTGTTGTGGGGTATTGCTTCAGTGTTGTTAGTCAGTGCCTTGCTGGTAGGCAAAAATCTCATTTGGCCGAGCAAAACAATTAATGTAACACAAGCACAGTCGGCACAAGGCGAGAAAAAGTTTCAGCTCGTCGACGATTTAAGCGCTTTGAGAGAGGCCATTGAACAGGCCAACAACAACGGTCAAATTGCCATCGTTGACCTATACGCAGACTGGTGTGTTGCCTGCAAAGAGTTTGAGAAGTACACCTTCTTTGAGCCTCAAGTACAGCAGCAATTCAAACACTTTGCGCTACTGAAGTTGGATTTAACCGAAAGTAACAACAAGAGCGTAGAGATAATGAAAGAGTTCGACGTATTTGGGCTGCCCACCATGTTGTTCTTTGATGCACAAGGTAATGAACTGCCAGATCTACGCGTTACCGGTTTTATGGGCCCTGAGCCATTTGCAAAACACCTAGAAAAGGTGCGTGCCAACGTACAATAACCCTATATCTTCACCCGCTGGTCATGTTTGACCAGCGCCTCCTCTCTGATTAGACCAGTATTTTGCTGCTATTTACCGCGAAATATCTATAATACACAGCTAAAGTGAGAAAAAGTTGCTATTTTGGTCTGAACAGCTTAAGTTATTTATTAACTTATACAAAAAATCACGTTAATTTCAATTTGAGAGGTTTTCACGGATTATGACTGCAAATTTGAAGATTTTAGTCTTAAATGGGCCAAACCTTAATATGCTTGGTCACCGTGAGCCACAGACTTATGGCACGCTCACACTTGATGAGCTAATGAGCAGAGTAGACAAACACGCTCAGCAACTTGGCGTAACGCTTTCTCATTTGCAAAGTAACAGTGAGGCTGAACTGATCAGCACCATACACGATGCATGGCAAAAAATTGATGCCATTATCATCAACCCCGCAGCATTTACACACACCAGTGTCGCGCTGCGAGACGCGCTTTTAAGCGTCAACATACCTTTTTATGAAGTGCATATTAGTAACGTATATGCACGAGAGCCGTTTCGCCATAAATCGTATTTTTCCGATGTGGCGCAAGGGGTGATATGTGGATTAGGCGCAATTGGCTATGAAGCTGCTTTAACGGCGGCCGTCAGCAAATTGCACAACAGAAATAACGCAAATTAACTAACAGGCGGGTCATTATGGATATTCGCAAGATCAAGAAACTTATCGAATTAGTAGAAGAATCAGGTATTGCTGAATTAGAAATCACTGAAGGTGAAGAATCAGTACGCATTAATCGTTACAGCAACGCACCTGTGATGGCACAGCCACAACAGTTTGCTGCAGCGCCTGCACCAGCAGCGGCACCAGCGCCAGCAGCAGCTCCTGCTGAAGCAACACCTGCGGCTCCTGCAGCACCTGCTGGCCATCAAGTGTTATCTCCTATGGTTGGTACTTTCTACGCGGCCGCTTCTCCTGAAGCTCCTTCATACGTAGAAGTCGGTTCTAAAGTAAGCGTTGGCGATACACTATGTATCGTTGAAGCAATGAAAATGATGAACCAAATTGAAGCTGACAAAGCTGGTGTAGTGAAAGCAATTCTTGTTGAAAATGGCGAGCCAGTTGAATTCGACCAGCCACTATTCATTATCGAATAATTACGCAATAAGAAGGCAAACGCTATGTTAGATAAAGTAGTCATTGCGAACCGAGGTGAAATTGCACTTCGCGTATTGCGTGCCTGCAAGGAGCTTGGGATCAAAACGGTGGCTGTACACTCAACCGCTGACCGCGATCTTAAGCATGTACTTCTTGCGGATGAAACCATTTGTATCGGTAAACCAGCAGCGTCTGAAAGTTACTTAGACATTCCACGCATTATTGCAGCAGCAGAAGTAACAGATGCGGTTGCAATTCACCCAGGTTACGGATTCTTATCAGAGAACGCTGATTTTGCTGACCAAGTTGAGCAAAGTGGCTTTGTATTCATCGGCCCTCGTGGTGACACTATTCGCTTAATGGGCGACAAAGTGTCAGCCATCGAAGCGATGCGCAAAGCTGGCGTACCGTGTGTACCTGGTTCTGATGGTCCATTAACGGACGACAAAGAACGCAACACACAAATCGCTAAACGTATCGGCTACCCTGTGATCATCAAAGCCGCAGGTGGCGGTGGTGGTCGTGGTATGCGTGTGGTAAGAAGCGAGGCTGAGCTAAATAACTCAATCGCCTTAACACAGCAAGAAGCTAAGCAGTTCTTTGGTAATGGCATGGTTTACATGGAAAAATTCCTTGAAAACCCACGTCACATCGAAGTTCAAGTCCTTGCCGATGGCCAAGGTAATGCGATTCACTTAGGTGAGCGTGACTGTTCAATGCAGCGCCGTCACCAAAAAGTTGTTGAAGAGGCGCCAGCACCAGGTATTACTGCTGAAATGCGTAAGTTCATTGGTGATCGCTGTACTCGTGCATGTATCGAAATCGGCTACCGTGGCGCGGGTACTTTTGAGTTCTTGTATGAAAATGGCGAGTTCTATTTCATTGAAATGAACACCCGTATCCAGGTTGAACACCCTGTTACCGAGATGGTTACAGGTGTGGACTTGATCAAAGAGCAACTTAAGATTGCCGCAGGCCAACCATTGTCTATCACACAAGATGACGTGGTGATCCGAGGTCATGCTATCGAATGCCGTATCAATGCTGAAGACCCTGATACTTTTATTCCGTCACCGGGTAAGATCACACGCTTCCACCCTGCTGGCGGCTTAGGTATTCGTTGGGATAGCCATATTTATGCTGATTACACCGTACCACCTCATTACGATTCAATGATTGGTAAGTTGATCACGTATGGTGAAAATCGCGACGTAGCGATTGCACGTGCGCGCAATGCACTCAATGAGTTAGTCATCGACGGTA
Source organism: Pseudoalteromonas sp. MMG022 (assembly GCF_021654245.1). Lineage (NCBI taxonomy): Bacteria > Pseudomonadati > Pseudomonadota > Gammaproteobacteria > Alteromonadales > Pseudoalteromonadaceae > Pseudoalteromonas > Pseudoalteromonas sp. MMG022. Next base: position 198,936 of record NZ_JAKFZQ010000007.1, read on the forward strand.
TCAAAACCAATACACCGCTACACAAGAAGATCTTAGCGGATGAAAACTTCCAAAGTGGTGGCACAAACATTCACTACTTAGAGAAGAAACTTGGTTTATAAGTATTTATGATTTGAAAAGCCGGCCAATGCCGGCTTTTTCATTGTGTTCAAAAATGAAACAAGCCAAATTGGTCTAAATTTAATCATTTGATTTACAGATAGTTAAATTTATGGCTTTTGCTAGTGACAAGGCTTTTAAAAGTTTTTATACTGCAACCCGCTTACCAACATTGGTAAGTCTATTTACCTGCATTCCTAAGCAGGCACAAAAATGGCCCCTTAGCTCAGTTGGTTAGAGCACACGACTCATAATCGTTAGGTCCCCAGTTCAAGTCTGGGAGGGGCCACCATTTTCTTAGCAAGTCATCTTTTATCACTCCACATGTTACAAACGATCTCTTTTCCCTTGCTGTTTCTATCGTATTAGCGTCAAAAAATATGTGGCGAAAGGCTAAAAATATATTCTGTGTTTTCTGAACGCTATAAAAAAGCACTCGAACAATTAAAAAGTCAGGGATTTACGGCCTTTGCACAAAATCAGGCTTACCCGAACATATTGCAACAAAGGAACTTGCGATCACCCAAATTAACGCGCTTTCAAAGCTTGAGTCACCAACTGGCTCGCAGCTCTCCCAACTAAAGCGCGCAATAGACCTACTGGATGAATCAAGCGCGCTGTTTACTCCTCATGAAAGAGCAAGAAGTTCTCGACACCGTTTGATGGATAAAATGAAGCATAAATATCAATTTTGATGCCTTAAGCGACACATATCCCATATCGAGGTAAAACAATATCCACTATATTCAACCTATGTTGCTTCGCAGCGTCATGAAATAGCTTCCAGTTTGAGGTTAAAAACCCCTGTGTAAAGGTGTATTCATCTTCGTCCTTATCAATCAACGTAGTGCCTAATGCTTCATGCTTCCAGGAACCCGCGCCTTTTGCGATATAGGCCAGCTGATATGCCCCAAGTGAGAACTCATCGTTGGCGATTGCTTCAATCCACAAAGCAAGCCTCTGCTGGCCAGCATCCATATTAAAGTCGGTAAAACATTTGGCTATTTGTGCTTTGAGTAACTCGTTCAAGCCCTTTGGCTGCTGCTTCAGGTAAGTTTGATAGACTTTACACAATTCATCAGCTGCTTCTAAAAAATCGTCCGGGTTATTACGCTCTATAACCTCCCCCAACCCGTTGGTGTAGCTCCAATGTTGATGTGGTAAGTCAGGATTTGATAACGCCTGACCATGTCCCAAACTGGGAATGTCATCCTGAAACATCCCCATAAAATAATCTGCTACTCTTTGCGTCCAATGTTTATCTATTTGGCCATTGTGATCTTTAATATCATCGACCTTATTGACTTTATGCTGTATTCCCGCAAATCCCTTGTGCCCCCAAGTATCAATAAATACATGTGATGTGATCCCCAGTAAATGCAATGCATAAGGCTTGTGTTGATGAGCTATACACTCATTCACCATATCGCGGGCAACATAGGAATTAGGCTTACATACTAGCTTATGAACAAAACGACCTGATGGGTTGCTGCCCGCCGGCAGCCCACTGTTACCAGGCAAAAAGTGAAATGGGATCCACACTTGTTGGTTCTTTAGGCTTTGGATATTTCTATAGTCCAACATCTTATGGGCTGTGGCAATGCGTTGATATGCAGCACCATTATTGAATTTTATGTGGCCTTCGTTAGTCGCGTCGTCAACGTATTGCGAAGCATGCGCGATGATATTTGCCTGTTCGTTACTAAAGCCTGCGGCACGGGCTACAACCCAAGTCATGCCTAGGTGAAGGTCAATCTGCATAGTGATCCTTTAAAATATGCTGATGTAACCTCAAGGTTATATCAACATAAGCAATAATACCTGTCTCTCATTCGCTGTATTATTCATTAACTTTCACTATTTCTACAGGTCACTTTTTGCAGAGCCTACATACCTTTGGCACTCAAACAACTACCGCTTTAATATTTTGAGCTAGACTTAATTCACTACTGTGCTCAACTTTATCAATGACTAACAGCATGCATACCTTTTCAGTAATTAACATTATTCGCTCGCTAAGCGTCCGTGAGTGAATAATGATGAAAGCGCTATACTCTATCAATATTAAGCTGTGGCTGAGCATTTTGGCTGCGCTGGTTTTTTTGTTGTTTTCTGTCATTATCACCTTTCATACCTATTACACCCAATTAGATACGCTCATTAGGAGTAGCCAAGAGTCATTATCACAGGAGCTGCCAATTTTTTCCCACAAGCTTGAGCGGGCCTTATCAGCCAACAACACTGAAAATGCGACCTTTGCACTCAACACTAAAATGAGCCGAGTTAACTACCAACATGTTTTAGTACTAGATCCCGATGGTCACATAATCGCCGCACCAGAGCGACATATGCAAACACAACACTTCAGTAAATTTGATCTGCCCATTAACTTCAAACTATTGCAAACGGCACTCGCTCAAAACGCAAGGATTATTGAATTTAATGAGTCAAAGTTTGTTTTTGAGGCATATTTTCCGCTGCAGTTTCAACATCGTGATGAAACCAAAACAGCCATACTATTTGCCACGTACCACATTGCGCATGAAGTTCAGAGTGTTCTAGAAATTGGCCTGAATAAGAGTTTTATCGTTGCCTTACTGCTGCTGTGCTTGATCTGCCTTACAGCGATGTTTGTGTACGCTTTTATCACCAAGCCCATAAATCAACTAATTTATGTTGGTCAGAAGCTGCGCTCACTTGATTTTAGCCAAAGAGCGAAAATTGAAGGCAGTGGTGAACTAAAGTTACTAGCTGATAACTTCAATGATATGGCTGACAATTTGCAGGAGAAAATTGCCGCACAAAAAGCGGCTGAGCTATATGCTCTGTCTAAACACAACTTGCTTGAAAGTATTTTTTCGGCACTGCCAGATTTGTTTATTGTTATCGACTCACAAGGTAAAGTGATCGAGTTTAGTAACTCTCATCAAAACGATATGTTTGTTGAAAGTCCTCCGCTCATCGGCTGTGATGTGACCACTTTATTGCCTAATACCATTATGAAGCGCTTTAATGGCGCTATCAAAGAGACCAGAAAATATAAAAAGCTCACTTGTATTGAATATCCCTTTACTCATAGGCATCAAGAAAAATTCATGGAAGCGCGCATGTCTGTTATGCCGCTAAGCAGTCATGTTGTTATCGTACTCAGAGACATTACTCAGCGTAAGCGCCAAGAAGAACTTATTTTCCATCATGCATTTTTTGATACCCTTACCAATCTCCCCAACCGTTTTTTAGTCATGGAACGACTGACTCAACAAATCAAAACAGCGACCAGAAATAAAACTATTATTGCTGTGATCTTCATTGATTTAGATGATTTTAAAAAGGTAAACGATTCTTTAGGGCATGAAATTGGTGATAAGCTGCTCATTGCCTCAGCGCAGAGATTGCAAGATACGCTGCGCGATGAAGACACCGTGGCTCGCCTTGGTGGTGATGAGTTCGTAATTCTAATCAATAACTTACACAACAGCGAGGATATCATTCCAATCGCCGCAAATTTGGTAAGGCGATTTCGCATCCCCTTAAATATCGATAAAAGAGAGTTTAGCATTTCATTGAGTTTAGGCGTTTCTGTATACCCACAAGATGGCAGTACACCCAGTACGCTACTTCGTAAAGCTGACTCAGCAATGTATCACTCAAAACAGCAAGGTAGAAATACGTACTCATTTTTTACAGAGAAAATGAGTCAGGATTTATCTCGGCGCTTGCTACTTGAAGAGCATATGCGTCACGCTCTGGAGCATGGAGAGTTCGAAGTTTATTATCAGCCACAATTTACCATTGATAATAACGAGCTGATTGGCGCAGAAGCCTTACTTAGGTGGCACAATAAAACCCTAGGCACCGTTTCACCAAGTGAATTCATTCCATTGGCAGAAAGCAACGGCGAGATAGTTGCTATTGGAAAATTCGTGCTGCAATCAGCAATAAAGCAAATTAAAAAGTGGCAATCCGTGCTAGAGCGACCATTGAAAGTGGCAGTTAATTTATCTCCGCGACAATTTAAAGATCGCACCTTAATTGAAGATATTCACAAATACATTCAACAGTCGCAAATACCCACTTCTTTACTTGAGCTTGAAATCACCGAAGGCGTGCTTTTGTCCGGTGATGACGCACTCAAGGATTCGCTAGATAACTTACATCAATTAGGGTTAGTTATCTCAATGGACGACTTTGGAACAGGCTATTCATCCCTCAATTATCTACGCCAATATCCTTTTGATATCTTAAAAATCGATCAAAGTTTTATTGCTGACCTATCTACCAGCCAAGCTGCTGATGAATTGGTAAACTCTATTATTACCATGTCTCACAGTCTCGGGATAAGGGTTGTTGCAGAGGGCATCGAGACCCTCTCTCAGCTCAAGATTTTACAGAATTATCAATGTGATGTTGGACAAGGTTTTTTACTTGGAGAGCCAATGACAAGTGAAGATTTCGAACATTCAATTGGCATCACCAAAGAGCGATATAGCGAAGGCTAACGTATTAACTTTTCAACCCCATGCGACGCTTTTTCATGATAACTTACTCAGTTTATAAGACTATTAATAAGAATATGTTAGTATTGCGGTGCAAGGGTAAGGATTAAGATAATGAATGTAGAATTACTGATCAGCAAAGCAAAGCAAGTGTGTGATAATCGCGGGGCTAGGTTTACTCCTATCCGCGAGAAGGTATTTCGTCTGCTCGCAAGCAAGCAAGGCGGTGTCGGAGCTTATGACCTACTTGAAGAACTCAAAGTTACAGAAGCCGCAGCTAAACCGGCAACGATTTATCGCGCTTTGGATTTTCTTGCAGAATTAGGGTTCATCCACAAGATCGAAAGTACAAACTCGTTCATGCTTTGCCATCATTTTGACCATATTCACCCCGTACAACTATTGATATGTGACCAATGTGGTAATGTCGAAGAGTTACACTCAAGCGCAATTTCCCATGAACTTAATAACCTCGCAGCCGAGAAAGGCTTCGTAGTAAGCGCTCAAACCATTGAAGCGCACGGTAAATGTGAAAAGTGTAATGAGTAAGTGCATCTGCTCCAAAACCACACTACACTCAAATACTATCTCTAAAAAAATATGTAGTTAAGGAAGTCATATGAATGTAGAGTTTATAAACCCCTTTCTATCGTCTTTAATCAATGTATTGGCAACCATGGCGCAAACGGAGTTAACGCCAGGCAAGCCAAAAATAAAAAAAGATGAAATTGCTCTGGGTGATGTGTCTGGTCTCATAGGAATGGTTGGGCCGCAAACTAAAGGTTCATTTTCTATAACGTTTGATGAAAACTTAGCCTTGACCATTATGGAACGAATGCTAGGTGAGCGCCCAGATACCATTAACGAGGAAGTCACCGATATGGTCGGTGAAATCACTAATATGGTAACTGGCGGTGCCAAAAACCTATTGGGTGAAAAGGGCTACGAGTTTGAAATGGCCACACCAATTGTTGTATCTGGTAAAAACCACACCATTACACATAAATGTGAAGGTGCAAAAATCATTATGCCTTTTACATCACCAGATGGTGATGCAAATATAGAAGTCAGCTTCGACAAGCTTTAGGCTGCAAGGCTAAGAGCAAATTTCACCTTGTAAGGTAACAATAAGGGTTCTGCTTGAAGCATGATCCCTATGTTCGCACAGATAAAGCCCCTGCCACACTCCCAATGCCAATTGTCCATTACTCACGGGTATACTTTGGCTGCTGCCTATTAAGGTGGACTTGATGTGTGCAGGCATATCGTCAGGCCCTTCATATGTGTGTATGTAATAAGGAGCGTTCTCAGGTGCAAGTACATTAAAATGGCTTTCTAAGTCCTGCCTGACTGAAGGATCTGCGTTCTCGTTAATGGCAAGAGAAGCTGACGTGTGCTGAATAAATACATGGAGTAAACCTACACGGACATTTTTTACCTCTGGAAGCTGATGTTCAATTTCATCACCAATAAGGTGAAAGCCCCTCTTTCTTGCTTTGAGTACTATTTTTTTCTGTAACCACATGAAACATTCCTAGATTCGAGTATCGGCTGTAAGTAGCTTACGCTTGGTTTTTATCCTCGTATTCGTAGCTTACTCGCGGAGTCACATTACATAGCAGTTCATAAGGTATAGTATCTGCATACGCCGCAACTTCTTCAACCGGTAAATTGGGACCCCACATTTCTACTTCGTCGCCAACCGAGATACCAGCTTTGTTATCACCAATATCTACCGTTATCATATCCATAGAGACACTACCCACAATGCCAAAGCGTTGATTGCGGATCATCACTGGCGTACCATTTTTCGCATGTCGAGGATAGCCATCACCGTACCCCATTGCAACAATAGCAAGCTGTGTCGCGTGCTTGCTCTGCCAGCGCCCACCGTACCCGACGGGTTCGTTGGCTGGTAAACTGCGAATAGCAATGACTCGAGTAGTTAAACGCATAACGGGCTGTAAACCATGATGAGCGCCAACCTGCTCTTGCATTGGCGACACACCATAGAGCATAAGCCCTGGGCGCACCCAATCATTATGACTTTCAGGCCAACCAATAATACCCGCCGAGTTTGCTAAACATAGAGACTCATTTTTATTGTCTACCAACTGAGTAAATTTATTTAGCTGTACCTTAGTTTTACTATTTTCGACGTCATCGGCACACGAGAAGTGGGTCATCAAATTAACTTGGGGCTTCACATTCTCAGAGCTTTTCAAACGATTATAGAAGCTGTCCAATTGCTCAGGCTCAATTCCCAGCCGATGCATTCCTGTATCAACTTTTAGCCATGTCGCTATCGGTGCGTCTAACTTTGCGCTCTCTAACGCATTAAGCTGATACTCGTTGTGAATCACCGTTTGAAAGTTATTCGCTAAAAGGATAGGAATATCATTGGCATTAAAAAAACCTTCAAGCAACACTATCGGTTTAGTTAAACCACCAGCCCTGAGGGCTAATGCCTCATCGATTCGAGCTACTGCAAACGCATCAGCGTCTTGTAAGTGCTGAGCAATGGTCACTAGGCCGTGCCCATACGCATTGGCTTTTAACACCGCCATAACTTTGGCTCGCGGTGCCAGCGCTTTGATACGCCGTAAATTATGCCTTAATGCCGATAAGTTTATCTCCGCCGCCGCTAACTTCATGTGCGACTCTCCTAGTATTCGTCGTCAACCGCAGGACCTGCGTAGTTATCAAAACGTGAGTATTGTCCTTGGAAGGTTAACCTAACCTTACCAATTGGACCATTACGCTGCTTACCTATAATGATCTCTGCGACTCCCTTATCTGGGCTATCTTCGTTGTACACTTCGTCGCGATAGATAAACATAATTAAGTCGGCATCCTGCTCAATTGATCCTGATTCACGTAAGTCGGAGTTTACTGGACGCTTATCGGCACGTTGCTCTAGCGTTCGGTTAAGCTGAGAAAGCGCGATAACCGGGCACTGTAGCTCTTTTGCCAACGCCTTTAAAGAGCGAGATATCTCAGCAATCTCAAGTGTTCGATTGTCTGACAAGCTAGGTACACGCATGAGCTGCAAATAATCCACCATGATCATACTGATACCACCATGGTCACGTGCAATACGTCTTGCTCTGGAGCGAACATCCGTTGGGGTCAAACCTGATGCATCGTCAATATACATCTTGCCTTTTTCCATCAACAATCCCATGGTTGAAGACAGTCTCGCCCAATCATCATCATCCAACTGGCCGGTACGTACCTTGGTTTGGTTAATACGGCCAAGAGATGCGAGCATCCTCATCATGATTTGCTCTGAGGGCATCTCTAGAGAGTAAATGAGTACTGGTTTATCTTGGGTCATCGCCGCATGTTCCGCAAGGTTCATTGCGAAGGTGGTTTTACCCATTGAAGGACGCGCGGCGACGATGATCAGATCCGATGGTTGTAGGCCCGCAGTCATTTTATCTAAGTCTGAGTAGCCTGAACTTACCCCGGTCACACCATCTTGAGGTGACTGGTATAGCTCTTCAATCTTATCGACGGTTTTTTCCAAGATGCTATGAAGATTTTGCGGGCCCTCTGTGCTTTTGGTACGTTGCTCAGCAATTTTGAACACTTTACTTTCGGCCAAGTCGAGTAGTTCATGACTATCACGACCCTCGGGGTTAAAACCAGCCTCAGCAATTTCATTTGCGACCGCTATCATCTCTCGAACAACCGCGCGTTCGCGCACAATATTCGCATAAGCATCAATATTAGCGGCACTGGGCGTGTTTTTAGCTATTTCAGCAAGATAAGCAAAACCACCGACATTAGCGAGCTGATTATTTTTCTCCAAATTCTCGGAGATGGTGATTAAATCAATGGGGTTACCCATTTCCACCAGCTTTTCCATCGCTTCAAAAATCAGCTTATGTGTACGGGTGTAAAAGTCCTGCGCAACAACAAGTTCTGCAACTCTGTCAAACGCTTGATTATCTAACATAAGGCCGCCGAGAACGGACTGCTCGGCTTCAATTGAATGGGGTGGAACTTTTAGCGTATCAACTTGAAGATCTGGTTTTGCCATAGCACTGCACAATTGGGAATTCAGAGGACTATTTTATCTGCTCATGAGATAAGTGCAATGCTATATCCCAAACCACGAGTAATAAAAAGATACACCACCAACGAGTGGGTTGGTGGTGTGAGGGAGATTAGTTTTTTTTCAGTTCAATGTGCCCACTCACAGTGTCGATTTCTACATCGGCATTACCGCCGTTGAGCACAAATTCTAATTCTCTTGAGGGGCCATATTTTGCCTTTTTCATTTTATGGTCACTCAATTCATTAATAACCTTACCACCGGCATGCATATCAATGTCAAACCGAGCGGAAACATCCGCTGGAAAGTAAAACCTAGCATCACCACTAACTGAGTCCATATTAATATTCGCGTTATCTTTTAGCTTTTTGATGTGTACATTGATTTCACCATTTACCGTGTTCAGACGTAAATCAGCTAATTCCTCTATACGTAAGTCAACTTCACCATTCACATTCTCTAACCGTACGTCCTGCGCTTTTGTGTCGCTCTCGATATCACCATTAACCGCATTAAATTTCAGCTTACCATCTGATCCCCTATCATTGATGCTGCCGTTGACTGTTTCATAGTGAATGTGGCCGCTAAGTTGTGATGCATCAATATCGCCATTTATGGTCTGTAAAGAGATTTTCCCTTTCAAATCAAAAACCTGAATATCACCTTTAACAGTTTTTATACTGGTGCCCGCATATAACTGGCTCGCGTTTACATCAATACTCACGCCTTCGAGATTTAACTCGCTACTTTTAGGCATATGAATTGTCAGCTTTGAACCATCATGACGGTTGTTCCAACCTCGGTACTGATTTGGCATCTGTACAATAAACTCGGTAACGGAGCCATTAGTTTCTAGCTTATATCCCTTGGCTTTTTCATCCAAGGTACCCGTAATTTTAAAGCTGTTTTCGTCCCAAGTTTTAATTGTGATGACACCGCGCTGATTCTCGATAAAAACCTTCCCTTGCTTTGGCAGAGATATCTTCTCATCAATACTTTGCCCAGCAAAAGTCGTCAATGGCAGTAGTGCTAATCCTGCTAATAGTGCTCTCATACTCTTCTCCTAAATTTGTTGCCAACGAGGTGCATGTACCTTGTTTATTAAATCCAATTGTTGCTGATAAACTTGAGCAAGCATTTGTAACAGTGCCGCATTTTCAGGATCATTCTGCAACGCCATTTTTATCGCTTGCTCAGCACTTTCAAGCTCCCCCAGTTGGGCTTGCCAATCCGAAGTTAATGCAGGCTGAGTTTCATACTGCACCAACAAACTCTGTTTTTGCTGCTCAAAGAACGCACTCATGTTTGTCATGGTATTTTGCTGCGGTTGATTCAGCACCACCTGCCAAGCCATTAATCCAGCGAGAATACAAGCCGCTATTCCTGTGAGTTTCGGCCAATAACTATTTTGCGTATCCTCTGCTGGTGTTGACGCGATTGCGTTTTCAATTCCTTTCCATAAGTCTCGCGTTGGTGCGATGTCTTTTGTTTGTTCGAGCGATTCTTTCAAAAACTGCTCAAAGTCAGGTTTACTCATTGTCGTACCACTCCTGCAATAACTGACGAGCACGGTGATATTGCGATTTACTTGATCCCACTGCCATACCTAACATGTTGGCTATTTCCTCATGGCGATAACCTTCAACAGCATGCAATACAAATACTAAACGGGCTCTCTCTGGTAAACGTACTATCAGCTTGTCTAACCCGTTAAGCCCGTGACACATCTGCGCTGATTGTTCATTCATTCCGCTGCCTTCAATGCTCACGACCTTTTGCAACCAGTTTTTATGCTTTCGTAAATAACTTATTGCTATGTTACTCGTGACGCTGTGGAGCCAAGTCGAGAACTGTGACTGCCCCTGAAACTGCGCAATCTTATGCCACAACTGCACAAATACCTCTTGGGTTACGTCCTCCGCATACTCTGGAGATGCGAGCAACCTTAGGCAAAGCCCAAAAACTCGCCTTTCATGCTTTCTATACAGTTGTTCAAAAGCCCGTTGATCACCCTGTTGTACTTTACGCACCAACTCGTCGATAGGATTTTGCTCTGTGTTCGACAATGCCTGGTTGGCATCAATTAACATTTTTACTTTCCTTTTTCTTGGTCGAGCTAGCTTGATATAAACAGAGCTTGCTTTCAAGTTGCTAAGTAAGACGTCTTTAAAGCGAGAAAAGGTTTAAATATAAGAAGTATTTTTTTGAAAAAATAAAAAACCCGCTATAAAGCGGGTCTTTCTATAAAGAGTTATATTACTCAGTACTATTTGGTAACCTGTAATACCAACGCTCAAAAGTAAGTAATGGCTTAGTTTGTGTGCTTCCACTACCATCACCGACACCGAAGTCTACCGTTTTCAGTGCCTCATCAAAGTGAAAGTCACCGCTGCCGGAGCCATCAATGAACGAGCCAACAATGCTGCCATAAAGAGAACCGCTACCTGTCACTTTAACTGTTGATAATGGCGCATACACCATAGCGTACATGTCACTATTGCCACCCAGTGAGACCCCTTCACCGGATTTAGATGAGTAAATGTTAAATGCCGCATGCCCGCTGTTAGTAAGCCCATGTTGCTCCACATACACATTACCGCTGCCACCTAGGTCTATATTGCCCGTCACAAAAATACTCAGGCTACTTCCAGCTTTAATGGTCATTCCCGAACCACCTTTAATAGAGAAGTCACCATCAATAAGGAAAATAACATCGCCCCCTTGAATCGTAACAGAGCCATTGCTACCAAGTTCAAAGCCGCTCATGCCATATACATATTCAAGGTCATTGTCGCTTTGTACAACATCTTCATAATACTGCTCCAAGGTATCGAATATGTAAATATCCTTCTGAAAGGCAGATATTGCACTCAAACCACCACTATTTCCATTGCCATTTCCATTGCCATTGCCATTGCCATTTATAGTTTCGTAATAGGCCCAAGTAGGTGCAAACGTATAATGTTGGTTGGCCCATACCTTGTAGTATAGATAATCGTTACTTTCTCCGATCACTTCGTCCATATTCTGTACGATTGCTAATGGATCACAGTGTGATGAGTCTGCTGCATGGATCTCTATTGGCGTGATCTGAGGATTTACGTTATACCGACTATTTGAGTAATGAACACCATTTTGGCTAAATGCACCTTCATTGGGAAAAGTCCCTGTACCACCATATTGGATATCAAAATCATCATTGCTAAGGTTAGCAATTGAGGCACCCGATTTCATAGTGGCATCACCATTGGCACGCACATAACCCGTTATTTCACCGCCTTTATGCACAATGTCACCTAGCGTAATCGCGTTACCGTCAACACGCACACCGCCACCTGATGAAATCTCAATCCCGGTGTTCGATTTAATATTGCCATAAACTGGCGAAGAGCCCGTTAGGTATATTGCGCCCGCGGCGTTAACATCACCTTTTATGATTGAGTGTCCGCTCAATGACACATTTGCATTACTGCTGGAAGTATTGATGACGGCATTGCTGCCTTTAGTCTGTTCATAACTACCCGCAGACGAGTCATAACTGTCTATCAACGAGCTGCCTTTGAGACTAACTCCCGTGCAACCTGCCATAATGCTGTCATTAACCGCAGAAGAGCTACCCGGTGTGAACTTGTAGTGAGCTATAATTTTGTCATTAGAGTCACCGCTGTAACGCTCACCAGAGCTTGTAATCACCACAATATCCGGTGCATCCCCCGCCTCAGCCGAAGCGTCATACTTTAGATCGTCCCCTGCGCTACCACCACCAGTGTATGAACACTGGGCCAACACAAGCTCATCTCTCGTTAACGACGGATCCTCTACCAGTTTATCCTTTAGGCATTTTGCTACAATATAAATACCTTTTTCAGACAAGAATCTGGCATTCATGCTTTTTTGAAAATTACCTGATAAACGCTCTTGAACAAGAGTTTCTCTCATTGCACCAAACACAACAACACCTGCCATTGTGCTTAATAGCAAAACCTTTATCAGTGTAAAGCCATTTTGCTTTTTCATCATTTACCTCATAATTACCCTGGTAGTAGCTAGGCTAATCACGATGCCTGTAGCAAATTGCGCTGGTACATCTTGTGGCGTCACGTTAACATTGATTAAACGTCCGCTTTGACTACTACTAAATCCAAGCGCCTGTACACCTTTTAAAAGGTTTAAGACCCCTACACTATTCCCATCATCATCCAGATTTAATATATCGCAGGTTAAGTACCCATCACTTAAAGTATAGACCTCCTGATAATTAAATGTAGGTACAGTTCCTTGACACGAAGTGCTGTACGCATCTTGATCGATGGTAATTATCGTTCCGTTTTCTGTAATTGCTGGAATAACAGAAGTTTGCTTCACACTACGAGACAAAATATGGTTTGTATAACGCACAACTTCCTGCGCTTGAGACAGTTGTTGTGTGGTCATCACCGTGCCTTTTATTGCTGAATAAGACATCCCAATCCCCGCCAATAAAAATGTCCCGATAGTTAACGCTACCATCAACTCTACGAGTGAATAACCTCTAACTGAGTACGAGCTTAATCGCATGTGTCATCCAAACTCATAAATGTGGCATTCAATACCACTTGGTTTTCACCATCTACATCCGGATCCATACGATCATCGACCCAATTCACCAATATATTCATTTCATTTTCATAGGTCTGAGGAACAATCACTTCAAAGGTTGTACGTATATCTGATGGCGCTAATAACCACTCTCTAAAATCTTCATCTTGGAACAACGATGGGTCGTTATGTTGAATATCACATAATCGAGACCAAATTTTCTCCATCGCATTTTGGCCCTGTACTAGCGCTACAGTATAGTCAAAACTATTGGTCGCATATTGCAAAGCCCTGAGCTGCGTTGCTGCTAGTCCAAGCAGCGCGATACTCGCTATCAGCATCGACACCATCACCTCTACCAATGAAAAACCTTTCGTTAAGCGCAATTTTTATCTGCCTCATCAACCCAACTTTGCCCACTTTGTAACACACACAGCCGATAGTCAGTGGTACTGTCATCGTTGTCTGTCACTAATAAATTTAGCGCCTGATTGACCTCTCCCGTTGATGTAATTGTTCTATCAGCGTATTCAATTTCGATTGAATCATCTACAACTGAAAATTCATGTACCGTTACCCATTCACCATCAGCCTGTGACTGCAATAACCATTTAGAAGAGCTGGCAACCAGATGTAATGTTTTTGCCTGCTTTACCGCTTCACTACGAGAGTACTTATAAAAAGCACTCAAATAGTTCGCATTATTAACAACTCTGTCCTGCTTTATTTGCCTAACAAAAGAAGGCATTGCCAACGAAGCCAATATACCTGCAATCAACAGCGTTATTACAAGTTCCGTCAAGGAGAAGCCACGGACGCTTTTACTACCAGCAGTCATCAACTTCAGCCCCCTGTGTGCCTATGTGGTTCAAGGTGATTGCCCCGCAAGGATCAGACTCCTGTAATGTTCCCGTTTTTGGCGTTGCTGTTAGTAAATATGAACGACTTGTATAGTTTTCTCCATTCTCAGGCTTGTTTAGGTGCTCATATTTAAATGTATACATTTCAAGTGCTGGTAGAGCTGTAAAGGTGTCGCTGTCTGGATAGCCGCCGTTACGTGAGTAGGAACGCTCTAATATGATTGCCACTTGTAGCATTTCTTGTTGCGCTTGTGAGCGCCGGCTCTCTTGCATAGACTCTATGTAGGTGGGGTAAGCAACTGCGCCAAGTATTGCAACGATTGCAGCGGCGATTAACAGCTCCGTTAACGAAAACCCTTTACTAACCATACATACCTCAAAAGCCTTAAATTTACCCAATACAAGGACAGCGCTGTCATCGCTTAATTAAAATTATAGCAATTTTTGCAGCAATACTTAATTCTTATATATTGTTTCTATAAGTTAACATTGCACGGTGCGAGTTGGAAGTTTCATGCAATAATATTTGTGTAAAAACCATGCGAATTATTCAGCCTCAAGCAATTTCATCACATTAAATAACAGCGAGTTACGCAATTATGCAAAGTATACTTTGGTTTTTATCTGAAAATTAGAGTTGTTGTTATGTGTTTCAGGCGTGATAAATAAAAAACCGTGCACGAGCGTACACGGTTTTGCTTAATACAAAAAATTAAGCTTCAGCAATAACGATTACTTTGATAGTAGCAGTTACGTCTGAGTGTACTGCGATTGCTACGTCAAATTCACCAGTCTCACGGATAGTACCTAGAGGTAGACGAACTTCTGATTTAGCAACTTCAACACCAACAGCTGAGATAGCGTCAGCGATGTCGCGAGTACCGATTGAGCCGAATAGCTTACCTTCGTCACCAGCTTTAGATACTAAAGTAACTTCAGCTAATGCTTCTAGCTTCTCAGCGCGTGCTTGTGCAGCTGTTAGCTCTTCAGCGATTTTCGCTTCTAAATCAGCACGACGTGCTTCGAAAGTTTCAATGTTTGCTTTTGTCGCAGGAACTGCTTTACCTTTAGGGAATAAGAAGTTACGTGCGAAGCCAGATTTAACTACAACCTGGTCACCTAGGCCACCTAGGTTAGCGATCTTGTCTAGTAGAATAACTTGCATGTCTCTACACCTTTTAAAAACTGTTAATCCGCTGCTTACTTGTGTAAGTCAGTGTATGGAAGAAGGGCTAAGTAGCGAGCACGCTTGATAGCTGTTGCTAGCTGGCGCTGGTATTTAGCGCTAGTACCTGTAATACGGCTAGGTACGATTTTGCCACTTTCTGTTACATAGTTTCTAAGAGTAGCTAGATCTTTGTAATCGATTTGTTGTACGCCTTCCGCTTTGAAACGGCAGAACTTACGACGTCTGAAATAACGTGCCATGAGTAATTTCCTCAATTAATTCTTTCAATATGTTGTGCGTGTAATACCAGTTGACTTAAACCATTACGGTTTTCGTGTCGGTTTAAAAAACCACTAACTTGTATTGCTTGCCCAACGTATAAATGCTGAGTTTGAGACTGGAACTTGTGCCCACTGGCAACCACTTGAATGCGAACATAACTATTACGGTTTAAGTCAGCTTCAACTTGAGTAGATTTATGCTCAAGCACAAAAATACAATGTGGAATGCCGGCTGGGCTTTGATTAAATTTGGGTGTTTTACAAATCACGCCCGAAAGCACATATTGATTTGTATACAGGTCAACCTGTTTTTGCACCGCAAACCCTCAATGTCCAGAGTCAATAACGATTAAGCAGTAGCTGCTTCTTTTTTCTCTTCTCTTACAAGAGGAGATGCTTCAGTTACAGCAGTTTTAGTACGCATAACTAGGTTACGTAGTACTGCATCGTTGTAGCGGAAAGAAGTCTCAAGCTCGTTGATTACTTCAGTTGGTGCTTCAACGTTCATAAGAACATAGTGTGCTTTGTGAAGCTTTTCGATTGGGTATGCCAATTGACGGCGACCCCAGTCTTCTAAACGGTGAATAGTACCGCCAGCTTCAGTGATAGAACCTGTATAACGCTCGATCATACCAGGTACTTGCTCACTTTGATCTGGGTGAACCATGAATACGATTTCGTAATGACGCATGGATATTCCTTACGGTTAATATAGCCTTTTCCCGTTTCGGCCAGTCGGGTGAAGGCAAGGAACTAAATGTGATAGCCGAAAGAGCGCGTATTTTACGTAGAGTTGGATTATTAAGCAATTAAAATTTGCTATGTAAAGAATAAATTTATAAAGGAATTGATAAAAAAAGAGATTTTAAAGGGGGATTGGAGCGGCACACGAGGTTCGAACTCGTGACCTCGACCTTGGCAAGGTCGCGCTCTACCAGCTGAGCTAGTGCCGCTTCATAGTCACT